>RFMT01000024.1 GCA_009927565.1 Acidimicrobiia bacterium | reverse complement strand
TTGTTTGAGCGAATTTTTCCGATGGATGTTCGACCTCAAGGTCACGACATCATTCGCACATGGTTGTTCTCGACCATGGTGCGTTCGAACTTTGAACACGACGTAGCACCGTGGAAGAACGCATGTCTTTCAGGTTGGATTCTCGACCCTGATCGTAAAAAAATGTCGAAGTCGAAAGGCAATGTTGTAACGCCGTCCGATTTATTCGATCAGTACGGCAGCGATGCGGTGCGGTATTGGGCGGCGTGTGCGCGACCCGGTGTCGACACGGCATTTAGCGAAGATCAAATGAAAGTTGGTCGCAAACTGGCGACCAAACTATTGAATTTAACTAAGTTTGTTTTGGGTGCTGGCACCAACGAGGCGTCGACTGTTGTAGCGCAACCAGTAGACCTCGTCGATCAAGCAATGCTTGTGCGGCTTTCTGAAGTTGTTGATGCTGCAACTGTTGCGCTCGAACAATTCGACTATGCACGCGCGCTTGAGCGCACCGAGGCATTTTTCTGGTGGTTTTGTGATGACTATGTCGAACTTGTCAAGACGCGAGCCTATGGTGAAACTCAAGACTCATCTTCGGCGCGAGTTTCATTGCATCGTGCTCTCGGCATCGTGCAACGATTGTTCGCGCCGATGTTGCCGTTTGCAACCGAAGAGGTTTGGTCGTGGTGGCAAACGGGTTCAATTCATCGCGCCACTTGGCCAACAACTGCCGAAACAGTTGCAGGATTTAATGTTGAGCCAGATTCGGTCGAAGCACTTGATGCGATTTGCGAAGTGCTCGGTGCCGTACGGCGCACAAAAACAGAAGCGAAAGTTTCTCAGCGTGCAGAAGTTGCAAAGTTAGTTGTCACAGCCGACGAGAAAACTGCGAAAATGTTGCAGGCAAACCTTTCAGATCTTCGCAATGCCGGGTCATTGAAGAAAATTGAGTTTGTGGTGTCAGAATCGAATTCTGAACCGTCAAAAATCTCCGCTCAGGTCACTCTTGGACCACCACTAAACTAAATTCAACATGGCGCGAACAAAACGAGCTAAATCTGGCGTTGCCGTGCGACCAAAACTGCATTACATAGTGCTGGTTTTCAATATTTTTGTGATCACTGCGCTCGTTGCAAGTGCCGTTGGTTTGTTTTGGGTTAGTGGTCGTTTGAATCAGCGCCTTGTCGTCACCCTCGACAAAACGACTAAATCCGGTTCAAGCGATGACGCCTCACCACTGGGCACCGATTGGAATTTAGACACCGAGAATCTTGACGCTAAGAACTTTTTGCTCACCGGCTCAGATAACGGTGCTTGCACCAGCCCAGGTAGCGCAACTTCGGGTGGCATCGGTGACCGCACGAGTTTTGGTGAACGCAGCGACACGATCATGATTATTCGCATTGACCCAAGCTCCGAGAAAGCAGCAATTCTTTCGTTTCCGCGCGACTTATGGGTTGACATCGCCGGCACAACCAGGCAGAACAGAATCAACTCGGCTTTCCAAAGCACAGATCCAAATCGCCTGGTCGCAACAATTAAAGAAAACTTTGATATTCCGATTGATCATTATGTCAACATCAACTTTTGTGCGTTCAAAGAAATTGTCACAGCCGTTGA
>RFMT01000333.1 GCA_009927565.1 Acidimicrobiia bacterium | reverse complement strand
CACGATGTGAAGGGCGAGAAGCATCATGGGCAAAGGCGTGTTCGGCATCGGGGTAAATCTGAGTTTCTACCCCTAGTTTCGCTAACTCGGCGACGTCAGCAGGCGGCGTGTAATGATCTTTGCCACCGATTATTGCCAAGACACGTTGAGTGTCTCCGGTCTTTAAATATTTGAGAGGCTCGCCTTGTGTCGCGCTTTTCCATCCATCGGGGATTTTGATCATTCCATAAAATGAGACAATCTTTTTGAATCGTTTTGAGCGCGCCGATTTGAAGCAATACATCCCTCCCATGCAAAAACCTATTAGCCCGACCTCAGCCGTGCCGAGTGCATCTGCGGCGTCGAGCAAGTCACGCAAGTGTCTTTCGTCATCGATTGCGCTCACTGCGGCAAATCTAGGTTCGATTTCTGGGCCAAGTGGTAAGCCTGGAAACGGTTCGACCGCACAAACAGCCATTTGCCAATCGTTAGCAAGCCGCTTCACAAGATCGTCGTAAAGAGGGCGCAAACTGAAAATATCAGGCGCAATTACCAGACCCATTTTTGGATTGGCAACAGTCTTATCGATTTCACAGGCAGTACCGGACGGAAGATTAATTCTCATCTAACAAGTATGCACCTTGATTTTGTCTGAACGCTGATCCGAGTTTTGTTCGGTGAGACATTCGGTGAGTCTTGAGGTCGTACCGGCGGTGAAATCAGTTTTCAACGATTTGGGGCATGACCCAAAATCTAAATTCACCGCAGTTGGTTTGGAGCACTGGTTTAACTCAGCGCTCCAACAGTCCAGTTTCAAAACTGGTGAAAGAGTGGCAACTTATCAGTTCGCGCCATAAAGAAGTTGATGCAGTCAACTCTTGGAACTTGCCTGGAAAGAAAGTGACGAATTTAGATCAAGTTCTCGTCCGTGCTGGTTTTAACACCGCTCGTGATGACTCAAAGGGCGATAATTATTTGTGGCAACTTGTCAAGCTGGCCAGCGACGATGAACTTGCTGCGCGTATTGTGCTGCAACGAATTTTACCCCCACTTGTTGCGATTGCTCGCCGCCGTGGACAAATCATTGAAGGGGGAATCGACGCTGCCCTAGCAGAGGTATTGCCAACCGCATGGACTGTCATTCGACAATATCCATGGCATCGCCGCCCAAACAAAGTTGCTTCAAACCTTGTTCTCGATAGTGAGTACTTTGCATTCGTTCAAGCCAATCGAGCGAAAAAAGTAAAAATGTTTTCGGTTGAACCAAGTTTGTTGGGCGAACTTGTTGCCGAACCAGAGACAAGCGAGTTCGTGCCGCAAGTGAGTTTGGAGAGTTTGATTAGCACAGCGATGAGTCAAGGTATTGCTCCCAGACATGTTGCCGTCTTGCGGGCAGTTGCCAATGGCGACACCGCTGCTGTGATTGCCAAGCACTATGGCATCGCCGAGCGCACCGCTCGTGCTTGGCGCGCTATGGCGATTAGCGAGTTGCGTGCACGAATGCAGTGTGTGGTGTGAGTTTTGTTGAGCGAAGGCGCAAACTATTTGCCACCACAAAGATGCTGGATAGCGCCATTGCCAATCCTGCCCACATCGGGTTGAGGTAACCGAGTGCAGCAAGTGGAATAGCGGCAGTGTTATAGGCGAACGCCCAAAATACATTTGCGGTAATTGTGCGCAATGTTGCTCGTGACAACAAAATTGCGTCAGCCACGAGGCGTAAATCACCACTGATTATTGTCAAATCACTTGCGTGCATTGCCACATCAGTTCCGGTACCCATCGCGATGCCGACATCGGCTCGAGCGAGTGCTGCAGCATCATTGACGCCGTCACCCACCATTGCAACTGCGTATCCGCGATTTTGTAGGTCGGCCACAACGCGAACTTTCTCGCCAGGTAGAACGCCAGCAATTACGTGTTGCTCGTCGTTTTCGATACCGACTTGAAGGGCGATCGCCGAAGCAGTGGCATCATTGTCGCCCGTCAGCAACACAGACCGAAGACCCAGTCTTTTGAGTTCTGAAATTGCCCGTGCGCTAGTGGGTTTGGGTCGATCGGCAACAACACACACTCCTTTTACAAGACCATCAATAGCAACAAGAACAGCAGTGTTTCCGGCTCTGCGTGCCAGAACTAGTGCGTCGCGTAAGTCGCCCGGGATAATTATTTGAGAGTTGCCGAATAAACTCTCGCGTCCGACCATTACTTTTCGTGACTCAACTTCACCCGAAGTGCCCATGCCTGGCGAAGAAACAAAGTCGCTCACATCTGACAAGTCGCCAAGTTCTTTTCGTGCGGCATTGGCAATTGCACGCGCGACAGGGTGTTCGCTGGCATGTTCGAGCGCTCCTGCAAATTTGAGAACTTCATCTCGGCTGGTCCCTCGCGCGACATGAACATCGACAAGTTGCATTACACCGGTGGTGAGAGTGCCAGTTTTGTCAAACACGACTGTGTCAATACGTCGAGTGCTTTGCAGAACATCGACACCTTTGATAACGATGCCCATCTGTGCAGCACGTCCACTGCCGACCATCAGTGCAGTTGGTGTTGCAAGACCAAGAGCGCAAGGACAAGCAATTATCAGTACAGATACTGCTGCTGTTAATGCGTGTGCCGTCGAGTCGCCTAAGAAATACCACGCAACGAATGTTGCAATAGACAAACCAATTACCGTTGGAACGAAAATACTGCTTACACGGTCGGCAAGTTTTTGAACCGGAGCCTTAGTCGACTGCGCGTCACGTACGAGACGGGAAATCTGCGCAAAAGTCGTTTCTGAACCGACATGGGTTGCTCGCGCCAGCAATCGGCCTGTCAGATTGACCGTTGTGCCGACGATATCGCTACCTGGCGCTACATCTGTTGGCACGCTTTCACCAGTCAACGTCGATACATCCAACGACGAATTACCTTCGATGACAATCGCATCTGCTGGAATAATTTCTCCGGGTCTAATAATCATCAGGTCATTCACTCGCACCTGTGAAGCATCAATCGTTATTTCTTGAGCGTCGCGAATGACAGTTGCCGTTCTGGCGTTGAGCGCCAGCAGCGAACGTAATGCATCACCGGCACGATTTTTTGCGCGAGCTTCGAAGTACCTGCCGGCCAGCAAAAATATCGTCACTGCAACAGCGACCTCTAAATAAATGTGCTCACCTGCATTACCCCAGACGATTGCCCAGAACGACCAGGCTGCCGATGCAAATACTCCGATCGAGATCAGCGTGTCCATCGTCGTGGCGCGATGTCGAGCGTTCATCAGTGCGGCACGATGAAATGGCCAAGCACCCCAAGTGACAACGGGAAGGCTCAGAGTAAGTGCAAGCCACTGCCAATTTTTGAACTGCAGTGCAGCAAACATTGAAACGATTACAACTGGAAGACCAAAAATTATCGACACTGTAAGTCGAGTCAAAAGCATCGAGACACGTTCACTGACTTCGGCCTCAAGCATTTCGGTCGTTGTGTTCTCGAGCAAACGCGCGTCGTATCCGAGAGACTTGACGACGTCAATTATTTCGTTGAGGTTCGTTTCATTGTTCGAAAAACTGATGCGTGCAGACTCGGTGGCGTAATTGACCGAGGCCTGAACACTAGGAATTTTTTTGAGTCCTTTTTCGATAGTCATTGCACATGCGTTGCACGACATTCCAGTAAGGCTCAGATCAAGTTGAGTCTCAACTGATTGTGTATTCATTAGCTTTTCAATTATCGCAGGCGATTGGGAGTTTTACCCCCACTTAGATTGGCCGAAGCGGTAGCCAACACTGCGAACGGTTTCGATCAGATTGGCATGCTCTTCACCCAGCTTGGCGCGAAGTCGGCGAATGTGAACGTCGACTGTGCGAGCACCTCCGTAATATTCGTAGCCCCAAACTCGAGATAGCAGAACTTCGCGACTGAAGACTTTTCCGGGGTTTTGTGCCAAAAATTTCAACAATTCGTACTCCATATAAGTCAAATCAAGTGGTTTGCCACCGAATGATGCCTGATACGTCTCGGTGTTGAGGATCAATCCGCTGTACTCAATGAGCGACTCTCGAGACGCTGCCATCTCGGTATAAAACAAATGGCGAAGTCGAGAGTCGAGTTCGCGAGGATGAATTGGCGCGAGACAAAAGTCGTCAAACATGTCGTCACGCATTTCTAGGTCGACAAGTTGAGCACCAGAAACCAAAACAATGATGCGATCGACACGATTTTCGCGTCTGCGCAACGCGCGACAAATTGCCCATGCTGATTCTGGATCTTGGCTGCAGTCGACTACCGCGCCAAACCAGCCCGAACTTGGTTCAAGCTTTTCTAGTGTCTGTGTTGAACC
>RFMT01000026.1 GCA_009927565.1 Acidimicrobiia bacterium | reverse complement strand
TGCAGCAGGAACAAATGAAGGTCGCCAAGAACTTCAACTAAGAAAAGATGTTTCGGCAAAAGAAATTTTGCGTGGTTCTGGCGCCGTTCTGCGAATGAGCGAGTCTGAAGTGGCAGCGTTGGCTGGCACCCAAAGCGAAGATCAGACGATGATCATCAACATGGGGCCGCAACACCCGAGTACGCACGGCGTTTTGCGGTTGATGCTTGAATTAAAAGGCGAAACTGTTTTGCGATGCAAGCCGGTGATCGGTTATTTGCACACTGGCATGGAAAAAACTGGTGAGTCGCTGACATTTATGCAGGGTGGCACGAATATGACCCGCATGGATTACGCGTCGCCGTTGAATAACGAACTTGTATTTGCGTTAACTACAGAAAAATTGCTCGGTATTGATCAAGATATTCCCGAGCGAGCAGTTTGGATTCGAATGCTGCTTTCAGAGTTAAATCGCATCAGTAGTCACCTTTTGTTCATGGCGACCAATGGCATGGACATCGGCGCAGTCTCGATGATGCTGTATGGCTTTCGTGAGCGTGAGGAAGTTTTGCGGTTCTTTCAGAAAGTCACCGGACTGCGTATGAACCACAATTTCATTCGCCCAGGAGGCGTTGCCGCAGATTTGCCAGCAGGTTGGCGCGACGAAGTACTGAACCTGCTTGATGCTCTGCCTGCTCGTCTTGCCGAGTACGAAATTTTGATGACTGGTCAACCAATTTGGCGTGAACGCCTGCAAGGTGTTGGTGTGATTACCCGTGATGAGGCGATTGCGCTTTCGGCAACTGGCCCGATTCTGCGAAGCACTGGCTTGTCCTGGGACTTGCGTCGCGACATGCCGTATTTGCGATACGACAAAGTCGAGTTTGACGTGATCGTCGGCAGTTACGGCGATGCGTTCGATCGCTATTCAATTCGACTGAACGAGATTCGTGAATCAATGCGGATTGTGCGTCAGATACTTGATGCGATGCCGCAGGGCGACTATCGAATTCAAGACAAAAAAGTAACACCACCGCCTCGCGGAAGAATTGACGAGTCAATGGAAGCGTTGATTCATCACTTCAAGATTTTCACCGAAGGTTTCAAAGTGCCGGAAGGTGAAGCGTATGTGGCGATCGAGAGCCCGCGCGGTGAGATTGCCTGCTACATCGCAAGCGACGGCTCGTCTACGCCTTATCGCATGCATGTACGCGCGCCGAGTTTTATCAACATTCAAACCATGCCTCACATGATGCGCGGTGGTTTGGTCGCCGATGCGGTCGCAGTTATTTCATCGGTCGACCCAGTTTTGGGTGAGGTAGATCGATGAGTCGACTGAATGAAGCAAACATAAAGTTGGCGCGCGAAATCATCGCCAGGTATCCGCGTCCAAAGTCGGCGTTG
>RFMT01000194.1 GCA_009927565.1 Acidimicrobiia bacterium | reverse complement strand
TGCTGAGCCAATAACGGCGTCTGATTCTGCGACTTGCACGCGCAGTCGTACACGACGGCGCTGCGATAGTGAAAGCAAGTTAACGACTACTTCAAACCGCTCAAGTTTGATGTTGCCCAAAATTTCAGGCGCGATGTTGCGCCCTGGGTGAGTTAAATAGTCAACAGCCGTGAGGTCAGCGCACATTTCAAAACCTTCGTCACGCAAACTTGCGAGCGTCTTTAGATAGTCGGCTTTGGCAACGAAGCGCACATCATCAGCAACTTGATTCGATGACTGCGACACGGCTCAACGCGACCCTAAAGAAACAGGTGTTGTGATGCCTGCAGAAATTTCTTGAATATGAACTTGAGCACCTGCACCCGTCAGTTCGCGACGACGCATAATTTGGCCGTCTTCAATCAACTGGTGCAAAGTTTCGATCGCGTGAATCAAAGTCTCTGGTGTCGGTGGGCAACCTGGTGCATAAACATCAACGGGCACGATTTGGTCGACCCCTTGAACAATTGCGTAATTATTGAACATTCCGCCGCTGCTAGCGCAAACCCCCATCGAGATAACCCACTTTGGTTCCATCATCTGGTCATATACCTGCCGCAATACAGGGGCCATCTTTTGGCTTACTCTTCCTGCAACGATCATGATGTCGGCTTGACGTGGTGATGCACGAAAAACTTCCATGCCAAATCTGGCCAAGTCATAATGAGCAGTTCCGGCAGTCATCATCTCGATGGCACAACACGCCAAACCAAAGGTTGCACCCCAACTTGATCGCGAACGTGACCATTTGACTAGTTCTTCAACTCGGCCCGTCAGAAAATTGTGCTCAAGTCCACCCAAGCCGTCATCGGCAACGTTTTGGATCAAACCCATCAGACAGTAACTTTCTGTTGCTCACGACCTTCGAGTCCGACACGACGAATTGTTGTAGTCGTCGAGCGTGACGCCGAGAGAATATCGCCATCTACTTCGATCAACTTGCGCGCTTTCTTTGTCGGACCCCAATCCAGAGCGCCTCGGGCGACCACATAAACAAAGGCAACAAAAAATACGGTGCTAAACGCGGCAAGTTCGTAGAAACCGTAAGCACCTAGTGATTCACTGGCGACCGCATATGGGTAGGCAAAAATTATCTCGATGTCGAACATAATGAACAACATTGCAACAACGTAAAAACTGACCGGAAATCGTTCTGGTGCTTCAAGACTCGGCACAATTCCGCACTCATATGGTGCTTGTTTCGCCGTATTGGGTCGACGTGGCGCCAAAAGTTTTGATGCAAAAAGTGAGCCGACACCAAAAACGATTGCCAGAACTGTCAGAACAACAATCGGAAGATACTGACCCACTGTGGTTAGCTCTTCGCTGAAGAACGCGAACCAGCATCTGCGTTGATGTTTTCACGCAAGCGCAAATCTCGAACGTGCATCAATCGGCAAAGCAACAAGAAGATGATCGTTGAGCCGATCGTTATAAAAATTGATGGCTGCCGCTTTGTGCCAAGGTCGCGCAACATATATACGTATCGATGTGGCTGAGTTTCGTCAACCACGGGCCTTGCCGGTGCTCTGCCTGGTTCGACGCGCTGCGGAACGATCGGCGCAACTTCAACAATTGAATAGTGGGGTTCGTGGAAGAATGCGAAAAAATCAAGCGACTCATTGATCTTCGGCCATCGCTCGCCACCTTTGTCGTAAACAGCGACCGAAAGATATTCGCCAAGCGCAAATTCTTCAGCTTGGTTTTGAATAATTTCATCGGCTGATGCAACCGCTTGTCCACGTCGCGGGTCAGACTCTTGCAACAACAGCCATCCTTCACTTTGCAAAGCGCTTGATGCTGCAGCAGCATCAGCAACTGCGTCGCCAGATGGTTGCATCGGGGTGAGCATGATTTCGGCGTCGTCCAATAAATCAGAACTTCTCACGATTGTTGTTGGCTCACCGGGTTGCCAAGTTGGTTCACGTCCCTTCAAACCAATTCCATAGGTCCACCAAATGCTTCCCATGATCGCCACCCAACCGAAAAAGCCAGCCAATACAACCAAAAATCCGAGGCGAGCACCCAAGTTTGTGCCGACTACTAAATAGGTTCCGCCGATCAATACCCCAACAGCAATCGCAACAATGATGATTCCGCGAAGCTGAGGTTCGAAGTTAATCGCAAGTAGAGCCGACACTTTTTACAAGCCTCTCACGTAATCAATGATCGCAGCAATTTGATCGTCATTGAGCATCAAACCAAATGCCGGCATGCGACCTGAACCCTGACCTTGTTCGCCATACTTCTTGCCGAATTCACTGCCGCCCTTAATGAATTCGATCATTGCCTCGCGTTGTGGAAATTGTCGAACTGCTGAACCACCAGTCAGGTTCGGACCCAACGCACCGCCACCAGTAATTTCTGGTTCACCATAAGACCAACCTTTTGTATGGCAACGCGCACACGAATAGTTGCCACCACCAAGATCTAAGTTGAACAAGGCTTCACCCAGCGAAGAATAAGTGCCGGCCTTTACCAACCGCTCGGCCTCGGCTTGGATCTCTTGTTGTTTTTCGATTGGCAGTCTGCCGTTTTCGTCACGCGGAATTTCAATACTCTTTACGTATTCGATAACGGTTTGAATTTGTTGCTCGTTCATTGGTCCGCCACCAACCAAGCCCCATGCCGACATCGGTGAAAATGGACGACCGTATTCAAGAATGAATCGAACTTCTTCTTCGCTGTACCGATAGAAAACTGTGTTAATCGCTGGTGCCTTCCAGTTGACTTGTTTTACCTGACCAGTTTTTGGATCTGAAACTGCATAAGTCGCGACACCGCCACCACCCTTCATGCCGCCATGGCAACCCGCACAGTTATAGCCGCCGTCGGCAGTTGTTGCGAAAAGCCCGCTACCCCAAGTTTCAAATTGGTGTTGAAACTCTTTTTCGGCACCGACCATGCGACCTGGCTCAAGAATCCAATAGAGAGGCAAGGCAATCGTTGTTACAGCCAAACATGCCAAGCCAATCAATTGAGTGCGTTGAATTTTTTCGCCCTCAAGCCGCTCGTCGTCATAATAGGGCTTGCGATTCGCAGCAAGTTTAATTTCTGCACCAATTTCTCGCTTGGATGAGCGCAAATTGCCTAGACCGTAAATGATCCATCCCAACACAGAGATGAGCAGAATCACCCAAGCAATCGTTGTAGTTGTATCGGCGAGCATCGTTGTGCGAATCACTTAGTGACCGCCCGTTCCGCCGACGCAGTGCGGCCCTTCGGCTTCTTGACCAGTTGTGTTGACACCGATCGGTGGTCCACCAAAAACAGTGCCTGTGTCAATGACTACTAAACCATTGTTAACCGAGACGCCGAAACGGTCCATCCCGCGTGGTGCCGGTCCACCTTTTTTCTCACCAACTCGGTTGTATTGCGAACCGTGACACGGGCATTCAAACCATTGCGATGTCTTACACTCAGGAACTTTACATCCAAGATGCGGACACTTCTGGTACAAAGCGACGATGCCTTCTGACATGCCAGCAAAAACTGGACCCTGGCCGGCATAAATTGCATTTGCTTTTGAAATCGCTTCTTTGGGATATTCAGTTACCCAAGCACGTGCCTCTGGCAAATATAAAAAACCCTTATTCGCCCGAATTTGGCCAATTACATCTTCAAGTTTTCCGGCGTTGATCTTCGAGCCGAAACCACTATCTGCACCCTTCCACAAAAATGCAATCAGAGCGGCAGCGAAGCCGCCGAGGCTGGCGCTCATCAAAGTGCCTGTTGCGCGATTGAGGAATGCACGACGAGACTCGCCGATCATTTCGGCGTCAGGTGCAACCCACGGTTCGACTTCGGCTGGCGGCATCACAGCAATTGCCGTGCTTCGAGCAGCCGAGGCTTCCGCCTCAACATCTCGGCGAGCATTACGCGAAGACTTTTTCGCATCGCGGTCACGCTTGCGGGTTTCGCGTGACAAAACACCCACACCACTCATGTCTGAACGGCGCGTCGCTGTTAACACAACACCCAAGCCGAGCACCGCAAGAACCGCTATCGCAATAGTGATGATTGTTGTTGAGTTCATAAAAGTTTTATCCGATCACAATTCGAAGAAAATGCCTTCACGCCACGGGAAGACAAAGTTGAAACCAGGACCTCGGAAGAACGAGCCGATGATCACCAGTACGGCCCAGAACATTAGGTGTACGGTCATCAAACTGGTCATTATCTTGCGATCTTCTGGTCGGTTCGACTCATTGCGATCAAGATATGGAGCAAGCATCAAGATGATCAAACCCATTCCCGGAATTGTGACGCCAGCAATCATCGGGTGAAACATCGTCAACAGTTCTTGCAACCCGAGAAAGTACCAAGGCGCTTTCGAAGGGTTAGGCGTTTTATTGAAATTGGCAGCTTGTAGTAGCGGCGCATTGACAAACCACGAAAACATGAAAGTGAACGCCGTACATGCAAGCGCGGCAACAAACTCGATGCCCAACAAGTGCGGCCAGGTATGAACTTTGTCTACGGGCACTGCTTTGACATCTTGAATCGAGCCTGATTTAACAACAGTCAACAATCTCTGCGTGTGGCCACCAGGTCCGGCACCAAAAGGCACGCTGCCATTTGCAGGTGCTGCGACGACAGCGCTGCCAGGCTTTTCGGCAACTGCTACTGCACTCTTGTTGCGATCCAGCAATTCACTTGGAATTCGCGAATCGCCGTCGGCAGGCGCACTTGCTGCTGCACCACTCGCACCGGCGGCTGCTTTTTCGCGCGCCTCTTGCGCGCGCTTCAAGAGATGTTCTGGGATGCCAGCCATCAGAGTGGTCCTGAAATTCCGCCGTCTTTACGCACGCGCCAGAAATGGATCGCGAGGAAGATGACTGTCACAAACGGAAACAACAAAACATGCAATACATACCAGCGCAACAAGGTTTCTGGTCCAATTTCAACGCCACCAAGCAACACAAATCGAACTTGCGAGCCGATTACCGGCGAGTAACCCATCATGTTGGTACCCACCGTTACGGCCCACAGTGCGAGTTGATCCCACGGCAACAAGTAACCGGTGAACGAAAGCAACAGCGTGAGAGTCAGCAAAATAACGCCGATAACCCAGTTGAATTCGCGCGGGGCTTTATAGGCGCCGTGATAAAAGACTCGCGCCATGTGCAAAAACACCGAGAGCACCATCAAGTGAGCAGACCATCTGTGCATGTTGCGCACCATCAGACCAAACGTCACGGAGGTGTGAAGTGATTGAATATCTTGCCACGCGTTTGCCGATGTCGGACGGTAAAAAAACATCAAGAAGATGCCCGTGATCGTAAGCAGAATGAACAAAAAGAAACTCAGACCACCAAGGCAAAGTGTGTAACTAACTTTCACCGCATGACGCTTTACCTTGACTGGATGAAGGTGATAAAGAACCGAGTTCATTACTACATAAGAACGGTTTCTTGGTGAATCTGAATAGCCTTTTCTGAAAATCGAACCAGGTCTAAAAATTGAATTCCAGGCTTGGCTTGACTGCATCGACTCATTGAGTTTGGTCATGCGTTGCTTGATTGTCGCTCGAGATTTTTGTTCAATCATTTGTGCCATCTAATTTTCTCCGTTCCTAAAATCTCATGCCGTACGAATAGCCGTGATTGTTTGTTCGCATGTGAGTTTCACCGGTTGCCGGTGCCGCCCCAACTTTGCCAAGAATAATTACGCCCGTTGGGCAACGATCAACGCAGAGCGCGCACCGCGTGCAAACGTCGTCGTCGATTATGAAAACGACTTTGTCAGACGGGTCTTCGCCTGGCATCTCAGTGCCGTTTGCTTCTGATATCGCATCAAGATTGACCATGTGAATACATTTCCATGGGCAGATGTCGACACAGCCCTCACACATGATGCACTCTGATTGATCGATGTGGATGAACTGCTTTGGTTTGACCGCCTTGTTCAAATAATCGGCGTCGACTTCGACGAGTTGATAGTCGTCTATAAACGGCATCATCGGTGGGTTTGCGTCAGTTTTTGCCATCGCTCAACTCTTCTTCACCAACGGACGACCGTAACTTGACGAAACAACTTCTTTGGTCTTGACTTCGCCGCGCTTCTGCCACCAACTGAACAGGTAGATCATCAAGCCGATATAAAAAAAGTGAATTCCGACGGCGACAATGTCGCGAATCGCTTCATAGCTGATCGTGATCGGAAAACGGCCACCGATTGTGTCTGACTTCAAGATGTCGAATGGCCCATACACAAGTTTGTCTTTTCGCCAACCCAATTCTTTGTCAGCGTGGTCGATGAATTGATGCGGTACAACGCCAAACGCCAAAAACAGCACCAAGAAGATGTACGCAGATGCCAACATTGCCTCTCCCCAAGTTGCTTTGCGATCAAACTTTCGACGCTTCCCAATTGGAATGACAACAAGGCTCATCGCAGTCGTCAGCACGAGGGAAAACAGAAATGCCTGATTCATTCCTGGCCACCTGAGAATGTCAATTGCGAGCATTATTTGACTGCTTGCCTTTCGCCTAGAAATCTGGATTTAGCCTAGTCGGGTAGACATTACGGTCGGTATTTGTAAAGGTTGCTCGACTGCCTCGTAGGTCACAGCGATTCACGATTGCTCAACAATCAAGTAAGCAATTCGTTCCGTGCAATATGTCCCCGTGGTTGTGCGATCGTGAACTTATAATTCTTGTCGACAATGCGTCTAACCTATTGATTAGAACAAACTAAACGTAAAAAACTGATTCAAGGAGAGTTGTGGCCGGAATACCCGAGCATCTACTGAAGCGTGCGCAAGAGGCACGCGACAAAGCGGCTGGCAAAACTCCGACCGCCGAGACACCTGGTGATGCGAAGAACCTTCCGGCAAAAACTTCAGAATCAAAACCAGCCACTGCGCCACAAGTTGCAACCGCACCACCTCCACCACCACCAGACCCAAGTTATGTAGTTGCAGCCAAGACTCGAAAGAAAGTTCCGTTTTGGGCAATGGCAGCGTTGAGTTTGTTGCCGTTCTGGGCTTTCATGTATTTGCTCGCAGTAAAACCGCAAGAAAAAACAGTTGAGGGTCCGATGGCCGTCGGTGAAATTGTTTTTGGCTCTTGTGCGGGTTGTCATGGCGCCAACGGATCTGGCGGTGCCGGTCGCGTGCTCTATCAGGGTGAAGTTCTAAAAACTTTCCCGAAGATCGAAGACATGTTGAACTTCGTCTATGCCGGTTCGCAACAATTTGTTTCTGCTGGCATAAAAGTCTACGGTGACCCAAATCGTGAAGGTGGCGCGCACGAAACACTCTCATACAACGGCAATCCGATGCCTCAACAAGGAGAAAAGTTTGGCGGGGGTCTTACTGACGCAGAAATTCTCGGTGTTGTGTGCCACGAACGCTATGAGATCAGTGGCGCAGACCCTGAAAGCGAAGAGTGGAAGTCCGAATACGAAACTTGGTGTTCGCCAGAATCTGAAATATTTTTAGGTCTTGAAAACGGTTCAGTAAATTACGACAATCTTGCTGAAACTTTTGCAGCGCTACCGAAACCACCTGCGAATGTCGGCACAGATGCACGACCTACTGGAAAATAAATAGAAACCGAGATCAAACCCCTCGATCTAACTAACGAAGTAACAAAAATACTTCGTACAGAAGTCCTCGTCATCGGTGGCGGTCCAGCAGGGTCAGCCGCCGGTTTTTGGCTCGCAAAACATGGTCACGATGTAACAATTGTCGAGCGAAAAAAATTTCCACGCGAAAAGACCTGCGGCGACGGACTAACTCCTCGCGCAGTCAAGCAACTTGACGACATGGGTTTGTCGTCACAACTCTCACAGTTCCATCGCTACGAAGGTTTACGTGCCACCGCACACGGCAAGGCTCTCGAGTTGCAGTGGCCGACACACCCGATTTATCCGCGATATGGCTATGTCGTGCGGCGTCGCGAACTCGACATGATGGTCGCTCGCAATGCTCAAAATGCCGGCGCAAAACTTCTTGAAGAGCACGAAGCCGTCGCCCCAATCATGGAGAAGGGTTGCGTACGTGGCGCGATGGTCACCAACAAAGAAAACAACACAACTGTTGCCATCAACGCTGACTACGTCTTAATCGCCGATGGCGCCAACTCTCGCTTTGGTCGAAGCATGGGTACCTCGCGTGAAAAGGCTTGGCCATACGGCACTGCAATTCGCACCTACTGGCAAAGTCCACGACATCAAGAACCGTGGATTGAATCGGCGCTTGACGTAAAAGATCGCAACGGCAACTCAATGCCAGGTTACGGATGGATATTTCCTGTCGGTGATGGAACCATAAACATTGGCGTCGGGTTGCTTTCGACATTCAAAAACTTCAAAGATGTCAATACATCTCACTTGCTCGACTCATATGCACACATGGTCGCCGACAAGTGGGAAATCGATCCGACTAAACCTGAATGCAAAGCTACGAGTGGCAAAATTCCAATGGGTGGTTCAGTCGGACCGAAGATCGGACCAACGCATATTGTCATTGGCGATGCAGCAGGAAGTGTCAACCCATTTAATGGAGAAGGCATCGACTATGCGTACGAAACCGCACATATGGCGGCCGACGTCTTGCACGATGCACTTGTGTCTGGTGATGCGATGGCGCTCAAGAGATACGAGCAATTAATTGATGATGAATACGGTCAGTACTTCAAAGTCGCGCGCCTTTTTGCTCGTGTTATCGGTCAACCCGTTTTGATGCGCGAACTTTCTAGAGTCGGCATTCACAGTCGAACCCTTATGGAGTGGGTGCTGCGCATTATGGCCAACCTCTTAAGGCCCGATGAGATTGGCCCCGCCGAAGCCGCCTACAAAGCAGCCGCCAATATCGTTCGATTGTTTCCCAACGCCTAGTTGCAACTTCCGATAACTAGCCAGTACACAACACTTCGTCGACTTCGTCGGTAATCAAGTTCAACCTCGTCACACTTTTATCTGGCGAGTAGTTGTTAATGAATTCTCGAAGCGTGCCGGTATCTTCGCCACAAGTTCTTTTGACGCCGTTTGCCAAGCGAACAATCCATTCATTTTCTAAGACTCCTCGGCTGCCTGAGTCGAGCATGTCAACAAGACTCGGTAACTCAAGCACACGCGTCGGCTTTGAAGAATTCGTATCGACCAAGGCAAACCACATCACCGAGTCTCCGAACATGTTTGCCAAAAACACGCAACTTGAGCCGACCGTTAAATCTGCACAAAGGTTTTCGCCAGGAGTATCTGCAGCAATAAAAACTTGCCTTGCATCATCGAGCAAAACCGATGCCTCACCAACGGTGCGCCCGTTATCAATTCGCCAACCTTCACTTTGCGTGAATGACGATGCGATCGCTACAGTTTCGATGTTCTTTTCTACATCCACCGAAATTGCTACAGAGCCACCGTTGCGACCAAAACAATCGTCGCACGCGACGAACACAATCAATAATGCGGCAATTGACAAAACGCCAATGGCAACCCAAAGGCGAACGTTAAATAACTGACGCACCGTCTCAGATTAGGCGTCGTGAAATTCGCAACTAGACCGAAACCGCACTTGACTTGATTTGCGACTTTGAGCCATCTGCTAGTTCGGTGCGCATCTGCTCGTAATAACTCAAAATTTGCATCTCAACACCCAAATCAACATTGCGCACCGAAACACTGCTCGGTGTCGCCAATACAATCGGCGCAAAATTGAGTATCGATGCCACACCAGCATCAATCAGCGCATCGACCGCAGACTGGGCAGATGCAGTCGAAGTTGTAATTGCGCCGATTGTGATATTCAAGTCACGAACCAACTTTCCAAGATTGCGCACATCGCCAATCGTCAACGCACCAGTAGTTTGACCAATCTTCTTTGCATCGTTATCGACTATGCCAACAACCGGAAACCCGCGCGGGGCGAAGCCGCCAAATTTTGCAAGCGCACAACCCAAGTTGCCCGCGCCGACAACGACTACGTTCCATTCGCGCAGCAAACCGAGTTCGCGTTTGATCTGGTGAATCAAATAAGAAACTTCGTATCCGACACCACGAGTGCCGTAGCTGCCGAGGTAAGAAAGATCTTTGCGCACCTTGGCTGCATTTACGCCGGCCAGCGCGGCGAGTTCATCACTCGAAAATCGCAAAACATTTGTCGCATGCAAATTATTTAGAATTTGCAGATATACCGGCAATCGAGTTACGGCTGCATCAGGAATTCTGCGTCGTTGAAGTTGAGTCATGA
>RFMT01000254.1 GCA_009927565.1 Acidimicrobiia bacterium | reverse complement strand
GAACATACGGCTTGTCCGTCCATGATGACGGTGCAACTGCCACATTCGCCCTGCTCACAAGCACCTTTAGTGCCTGGCAGGTTAAGACGCTCACGTAAAACATAAAGCAAACTTTCGCCGACCCATGAGTCACGAATTTGGTGCGTCTCGCCGTTTACGTTGAGGCTATAAATCTCGGAGTTCGCGTTCATAGCGTATTGGCCCTGATAAGCAATCGGCGTGCGAGCACAGCAACAGCATGGCGTCTGTATGCAGCGGTGCTGCGGTGGTCATCAATCGGTTTCGATTCGTTTGCAATACGAGTGCCAAACTCCTGGAGCAATTTTGGAGAAACATTAGTTTTTGTCTTTAGATCAATTTGTGTTGCCAGCCAAGATTCGGTCTCGCGACAGCGAATAATTGTTGGTCCGACCGCACCGAGTGCCACGGCGATTGTGCCACTAAGGCGATCTATAACCAGACAGCATGAAGCAACTGAAATAACCATCGCGTTTCGCACACCGACCTTTGCGTATCCTTGCCAACCCGAAACGATTGGCAAAGTTGTTGAGACGATTATTTCACCCTGTTTACGAGCATTACGTTTAACCCCGACCATAAAATCGTGTATCGCTATCGACCTTGAAGAATCGGCGCTCTGTAAGTTGACTGTCGCATTTAGGGCACTTAGAACCGGCAACGCATCACCTGCGGGTGAACACGTTCCGAGATTGCCACCAATTGAGCCTGCACTGCGAATCTGTGGCGAGCCAACTGTACGCGCTGCTTGGGCGAGTGCTGGAAGATATTGGGCTATCTCACCGTGTTCCATTTGTTGGTAGGGCAGACCGGCACCAATTGTAATTTGCGAATTCTTGTTATCAATTTTCACCAACTTAAGTTCATCAATCTTTCGAAGCGCAATCACATCGGTTGGCTTGCGATGGTTGAAATTGATTTCAACCATTAAATCGGTGCCACCTTGAATAAGTTGCGCCGAAGGGTTGGCCGCAGTCGCCAAAAGTGCGTCTTTCAGTGTGCGCGGAACGAGAACGCTCAAGACACACCGTCCCAATTCGAGAATGCTTCGATCATCGCCTTGACATCACCGAGTGGATACAAAATCGGGCAAGTTGCGCCATTCTTGAGGTAGTGAGTGACTCGCTGTCGCGCTTCTGCTGGCGTACCACTCGCAGTAAGCATCTGAACAATTTCGTCGGGCACATGCTTTGATGCCGCGACGACTTGTTCGTGTGTTGCTGGCCAAGTTAGCACCGAGCCGACTTTGTCAAGTAAAGACTGTGGCACTCCTGACGCTTTCATAATGTGCGGTTGCTGTCCGAGATACTGAGTCACCATTTGTCGAGCCATGTCGAGTGCTGTTTTGCGATCTTCGTGCACACTGCAAACTACGAGTTGTGGACGATCAATTGAATCAATCGAACGACCCGCGCGGTCTGCACCAGCTGTTAATGCTTCCATCGCCCTTTGGTTGTACTCGGGAGAAACCAAGTAGTTGAGTACGACACCATCGGCAATTTCACCCGTAAGTTCCATCATCTGCATGCCAGTCGCGCCAATGTATATCGGAACATTTTTTGGTCGACGATCTTGATACACGTAATCAAGTTCGACTCCGTCGAGATGGACAAACTCGCCATCAAATGTAACTGTCTCATTATTCAATAGAGCCCGAACTGTTGTGACGATTTCACGCATCGCACGCAACGGCTTGGCACGAGAGATGCCAACTTTTGCCGCGAGTGGATCCCACCAGGCGCCGATGCCGAGTATCACACGTCCCGGAGCGAGATCGTCGAGGGTTGAAAATGTGGCGGCAAGACGAGCAGGATTGCGACTCCAGCAATCGACCACACCCGAGCCAACTTTCAGTGTTTTTGTAACTGATGCGAATGCTGCCATTGGCACGGTGGCTTCGCGCACGAGACGACTTTCGGCTTGCCATACGGCTTCGAATCCTTTGCTCTCGGCATATTTTGAAAATTCCATGCCCTCAGAAATCTTGTGCGCATCTTGCAGATAAAGCGCAACACGCGCTGAATTTGTCTTGTTCATTTTCACGCCAACCTTTCAAATAGCCGTAGGGCTTGTTCTCTAGCTTTTGCACGTACCTCTTGCAAGTCGACTTTCGTTGGTAAACCATTTACCAAGACTTTCTGGCCAGCGATTTCAACATCAGTCACATTCATGTTTGTTGTAAATGCCGCATGCCAAGGACTATCGGCAAAGTCATAATCAAACGTCACGACATCCTCCTTTGCATCTGGGAACATTTCAAGAGAGTTCTCTAGCCATCGCCAAACGGTCGTGGGCTCGGCGCTGACATCGAACTCTCGTAGTCGAGCGTAGGCAATGCGCGCCTCTTCGATCATGTCCGCGCCGATGCCGTCAGTGCCTAGCAGAATTTTATTGCTTCGCTCTGAGGGTTTCGCATAACCAACAGCGTTATTCATATTAGATCGCGCATTATGTACGATCCTTCCGTTCAATTTGCGATCGAGATGAACAGCGTGAATGAGTAACCAATCATCTTGTGCAAGAGATTCAAGTCGTGCTCCTGCCTGAATATCATCGACACCTTCGGCAACATGTATGTGCACACCGACTGAATGTTTCTTAGCAAGTTCAGATGCAGCGTTTAAAGTCTCGTCACTACAAGTGAATGCCGCGTGAACACCTACCATTCCGACGCCTCCTGAGGAAAGAAATTGCTCGCATTCGGCAAGTCCTCGTTTTGCGGCTTCGGTCATTTCGGACAATGGAGACACTTTCGAATGCAATTGACCTTTGTTGTCCCAGCGATCTGTTACGCCGTAACAAGAATTGACTCGTATGCCGACTGCTTTGCACGCTTCGGCGATTGTTTGCAACGATCCTTCGATTGAATTCGGAGACTCATGATGGTCGATAATGCACGTTGTGCCGCTCATCAGTGCCTCAGTGGCACCTAGCATCGCGGACCAATAAATCATTTCGTTGTCAAGGGCGGCATCAACGCGCCACCAAATGTTGTTCAAAATGTCGATAAATGATTTTGTCTTCTGTTTTGGCGCAGGCATGCCTCGAACCAGACTCGAGTAGAGATGATGGTGCGCGCAAACAATACCGTTAGTTTGGGAAGCCACTTTTAGTCTTCGTCTTTCACTTGACGCATCGGCAATTTGAAACGCCACTGTCCGTCTAACTGATGCAGGGCTCCAGCAACAGCACCGGCTGTAGGTACGAGACCAATTTCGCCAACTCCCTTAATGCCATATGGTGCGTTTGGCTGCGGTGATTCAAGAAGCTTTACCTCGATTTGGGGTACGTCTTTTGCTCTCAAAATGCCGAGACTGCGCAGAGTTTTGTTTAGCGGAAAGCCTGTATTCGGGTCGGATGGAAAGTCCTCGGTGAGTGCATAGCCGAGCCCCATATGCACGCTGCCTTCTACTTGACCTTCACAAAGAGTCGGGTTGACAACACGTCCGACATCGTGGACTGCGACAACTTTCTCTATTTTCTCGGTCTCACGATCAATTATCACCATCTGCGCGGCGTAACTAAAGGTCGAGTGGATGATTGGGTTTACAACCCCAGGTTCACCAAGTTTGTTTGTCCAATCAACTCGATATTCGCCGACGTGATCAACTTCAATCGCTCGATTCGCTGCAATTGCAGCTTGGCATGCATTTTTAACTGCACCTGCGCCCATGAGCGTGCCTCGCGAGCCAGTCGTCTGACCAAAACCAAGTTCGCGAGTTGTGTCGACGATGACGTCAATCAAATTTGCGTCAACGCCGAGTTCTTCGACAGCAACTTGGGCAGCAACAGTGTTGATACCTTGGCCCATCTCAGTCCAGCCATGGCGAACTTCGATTCGTCCGTTGTTTTTGAACCGCACAATCGCTTTCGAGATTTCTTTGAAACCGTTGCCGAGACCACTGTTCTTTAAACCAAGACCCAAACCAACTGCTTTGCCGGATGCGACTGCCGTGTCGTAGGCAGGCTTGATCTCGTTGAGGCAAAGTTCCGCACCCAAACAACCGTCATCCATAATTTGTCCTGGACCCCAAACCATGCCTGGCTTGATCACGTTTCGCGAGCGGATTTGCCAGCCAGAGATTCCAACTTTTTCAGCGAGCCGATCAAGTATGCCCTCCATTGCGAACTGGGCTTGATTAGCGCCGAATCCGCGAAAGGCGCCACATATTGGATTATTTGTTCGTACGGCAATTGCCTCGACGTCAATATTTGGTACTTGATAGGGTCCGCTCGCATGTCCAGCCATGCGTTCTAGAACTTTCATTCCGACGCTTGCATATGCTCCTGAATCACCGATTGCGCGTACACGAAGCGCCGTTAGTTTGCCATCTTGATCGCACGCGGCTTCATATGTCATCTCAATTGGATGACGTTTGGCATGCATCAAAAAACTTTCTTCGCGAGACAGAGTGCACTTGACAGGTTTATCGAGTAGCCATGCCGCAAGCGAAGTATGTGCTTGATTGCTCATGTCTTCTTTGCCGCCGAAAGCACCGCCATTTGAAACAAGTGTGACCGTTACTTGATCGTTGGGTACTGCCAATAGGCGGGCGATGTCGTTGCGGTCGTCCCAAACCCCTTGGCCACCTGAGTAGACATGTAATTTGCGGACTCGATCTTTGTCGGTCGAAGGAATTGCAAGCGTACTTTCTGGTTCAAGGAATGCATGTTCGATGCGTTGAGTAGAAAATGTCTCACGCACAAAGTGCGCACTCGATGTCAACGCTGAATTGGTGTCGCCACGTGTGTAGGAACTTTTAGAGAGAATGTTTGTGTCTGTCTTCCAGACGGCGATTTCTTGATTCGCAGTTGCTTTGCGAGCATCAGTTATTGGTGTCAGAGCCTTGTAGTGCACAACAACATCTTCAACTGCACTGCGTGCGTTAAGTCTCGAATCAGCGACAACGATTGCCAAGACGTCACCGGAGTACGAGGTGAAGCCCCCGACTGGAATCATTGCCGGCCAGTCTTTGTAAATGATGCCCATCATCAATTCGCCAGGAATATCTTGTGCAGTGAACACCGCATGCACGCCAGGTCGAGTTAGTGCTCTTGAAGTATCAATGCCCAATATTTCGGCTCGAGCATGCTTGGTAAAAACGAGAGAAGCATGCAGCATTCCGGGGACTCGCATGTCGTCGATGTAACCACGGTCGCCAAGAGCAAGATCGTTCGCTTCGTATTTTGCTACTCGAACGCCTAAGCCACCAGTTGAAATGGTTTTGGGTGCAAGGTTATTTGCAACTGTCTCGATCGCATCAAGAATTTTTACATAGCCAGTGCATCGGCAGAGATGGGCGCCGAGGTGTCGTGCCATATCTTCACGCTTGAGCGAAGCACCTTTTTTGTCAATTTGGGCCTTGGCACGAACGATTATGCCGGGAATGCAAAAACCACACTGTAAACCTCCACATGCTGCAAATGCGTTTGCAAATGCATCACGCTCAACCTGACTGACGCCTTCAAGGGTTGTTATTTTCGTGTCGGCAACTTTGTCCAGCGATTGTTGACAACTGACGATTGCTTTTCCGTCGACGAGAACGGTGCAACATCCGCATTGTCCGCTAGGAGAACAACCATCTTTTGGCGAAGTGATATTAAGTTCTTCGCGCAATGCAGCCAGCAGATGCGGATGATCTCGGCGAACTGTGACCGGGGTGCCGTTGACAACAAATGCAACTCGATCAGCCGAGTTGGTTTGAGTGGCTGTTCCCGCAGCGTCAGTTGCCTCGATGGTCACATATTTACCATACCCGTATTGGGTATCAGGTTTACAGATTGTAAAAAAAGCGACTATTCAATGACCGAGCCTCGCTGATTGGTAATACGGCCGTATACCTCGGGGCGACGGTATCTATTGAAGTCGAACAGGGTGTTCTTGTAATTATTGCACCAATCTAAATCACATACTGCCGTAACAACTTCGTCGCCATTCGTGATTGTTTTTGCCAAGATTTCACCCGACGGGGCAATGATGCTTGAGTCAGCCAAACTGTCGACACCCTCTTCGACGCCACCTTTAGCGACGCCGACAACAAATGTGCCATTTTGATATGCGCCACTTTGCATCACTAACGCATTGTGAAAACCTTGCAAAACATCCTGCGATGGATCTGGCACATAATGCAGTGGTGTGTTATAGCCGCAAAGAATCATTTCGACGCCTTGAAGTCCCATCACACGATATGACTCAGGCCATCTTCGGTCGTTGCAAATCATCATTCCAATTCGTCCGTTGAAAGCCGGCCAGACACCGAAACCCTCATTGCTTGGTGTGAAGTAGTAGCGCTCGGCGTGTTGAAATGGACGGTCTGGCTCGT
>RFMT01000188.1 GCA_009927565.1 Acidimicrobiia bacterium | reverse complement strand
TTAATGACAATGAAAAACTTCAGTGATGCATTTGTAGAACGGCGCTTGCGACGTGGTTCTCAGACGATACGCGAGTTACGCGACGAACTTCGTGTTACGTCTGAGCAACTTGAATTTGTCGAGAGCGAAGCGCAAGAAAAAGAGATGCGAGCGATGGTCGCTGAAACTGCCGATGCGGCACTTGAGCATCACGAAGCGCAGCGAACTCTTGAGGCAATTCAGAAATATCATCGCCATCTGCTCGATTCGATCGCCGAAGCCGAATTGCTCCAAGATCGATTGCTCGACAAACTCGGAAACTAGGCACATTCGTTATGGCAATTCGAATTGTCTTGGCCGAAGATGAGGCAATTATTCGTCTTGACTTGCGCGAGAGCCTTCAAGAAGAAGGTTACGAGGTTGTCGCCGACGTAGGTCGTGGCGACAAAGCAGTCGAAATGGTTGAGGCTCTGAAGCCAGATGTTGCAATTTTTGACATAAAGATGCCCGGTATGTCGGGTCTTGAAGCAGCCAAGATCGTTTCAGATAAAAAGATTTGTCCAGTTGTAATGCTGACCGCGTTCAGTCAACGCGAAATCATCGAACAGGCTCGTGATGCAGGCGCACTTGCATATTTGGTCAAGCCATTTCAAAAAACAGATCTGATACCAGCCATCGAGCTTGCGATAGCCAGATTTGCAGAGTTGCGAAGCCTTAGTGGCGAGGTTGCCGCGCTTGGGGCACAACTTGAGATTCGCAAATTGGTTGATCGCGCAAAAGGCGTGCTGATCGACAAGCATCAGATGTCCGAGTCAGACGCATTTTCGTTCATACAAAGCATGGCAATGTCGCAGCGTATGAAAATGGGCGATATTGCCGAGCAGATCATCGCCGGCAAGTTGCTTCCTTAAATAAAGTCAATAACGTCTCGGCTGCGCATCATTTGTGATGACGTACTGACGACTAGTTTCTAATCATGAAACTGATGGCCTTAGACGGAAACTCTTTGGCCTATCGCGCATTTTTCGCTTTGCCGACCGACATGGTCACTGCGAATGGTCAAGTGACAAACGCAATTTACGGGTTTACGTCGATGCTGTTGACTTTGATGCGCGACCACAAGCCAGATGGAGTCGTCGTAGTTTTCGATCGCAAGGAGCCTACTTTTCGTCACGAAGCAGCGCCCGAGTACAAAGCCCAACGCGAAACTCAACCCGACATTCTTTATCAGCAACTTGATTTAATTCGTGAGATGTTGACGAAAATGGGAATCGAGGCAATTGACGCCCCCGGTTTCGAGGGTGACGATTTGATTGCCACAATCGCCGATAGAGCCCAAAAGGCAGGTGACGATCTGATAATTGTGACGGGCGATCGTGACAATTATCAGTTAGTTGCCGACCCTCACATTCGCGTGCTTTACAACAAACGTGGCGTCAGCGACTATGCGCTCTATGACGAAGCAGGCATTTTTGAACGAACAGGAGTGACGCCAAAACAGTATGCCCAATATGCCGCGCTTCGTGGTGACCCGAGTGACAATTTAGATGGCGTTCCGGGTGTTGGTGAAAAAACTGCTGCAAAGTTGATCGCCAAGTACAAAACTATCGAAGCAATTTTTGATAATGCCGAAGAGCAGACACCAAAACTAAAGCAAGCCTTAACTGAGAGTCGTGATCGTGTTTGCGAAATGCAAAACTCATGGTGCTGCGGCGCGACGCGCCATTATCGATTGACCTTCATTCGTTGGCCCCAAAGCCAAACATCAAAGAGGTCAAAGAATTTTTGCGCTCTTCGAATTCAAGACGATGTTTTCTCGCTTCACCGAGGCACTAAAGCATTTCGCCGACGTCAATTTTGCATCGCTTGAATCAACGAGTTCGAACACGGGCGATGACTCGGAAGTTAAATCTGCGATTGTCCCGATCGTTGAAACTTGTGCAACCGCAAAACAAGCCATAGCGGCGTTGCAAAAGATGAAGTCTCAGATTTGGCTGCTGCTTGGATCGGCGACCCAGGTAGGTCTGAGCTATTGGGTCTCGCCGTAGTCGATGACTTGAAGCAGAACAAGTTTCGTGGATTCCAGCAAAAATATTGATGTTGCCAGACGTAAAAAAGGTGCTATCAAATGGTTTTGAATTTCGGGGTCACAACGTCAAACCAATAATGCGAAGTTGTCTGAATCTGGGCATTGACCTAAAAGAAATGGTTCTTGATACCGCGATTGCCGCGTATCTCCTTGACCCATCAGAGTCGCGCTACGAAATCAAGCAAGTTGTGTCTCGGTACCTCGATATTGACATTGCCTCGGCCAATTCAAATGCGCAGGATGGTCAACTCAACTTTGACGAACCTGATGCTTCAAGTACTGCAAGTTCTGTCGCTGCCGCAGAGTCGATTGGCGTAGGTCTAGTTGCATCGGTCATGGTTAGTGCTCTCGAAAACCAAAAGTTAATGAATCTTTACTCTGAGATTGAACATCCGCTAGTGCGAGTTTTGGCAAGGATGGAATTTCTTGGCGTTGAGGTGGACAAAAATCAGTTGATCGAGATTAACGATCGTTTGACAGCCGAATGCGCGGCACTCACAAAAAAACTACACATTGTGGCTAAGCAAGAATTTAATTTAAATTCACCGCTGCAATTGCGAAAGATTCTCTACGAAGACAAGAAGTTGACGCCAGGAAAGAAAAACAAAACTGGGCCTAGCACCGATGCTGCGACACTTGAGAAGATCAAAGACCAATGGCCGGAATTTATCGAACCGTTGCTTGAGTATCGCGAAGTCGAGAAGCTGCGGTCAACCTACGGTGAAGGTTTGTTAGGAGCCGTCGAAAACGACAGCCGAATTCATGCAACTTTCAATCAGACGGTTGCGCGCACAGGTCGGTTGAGCAGCGATCAGCCGAACCTGCACAACATTCCTGTACGAAGCGAACAAGGCAAAGTCTTTAGAACCGCTTTCGTGCCCCGTAAGGGTTGCGACTTCTTGGTAGCCGACTACAACCAGATCGAATTGCGTTGTATCGCGCA
>RFMT01000282.1 GCA_009927565.1 Acidimicrobiia bacterium | reverse complement strand
CCTTGCGAACGATCCCGGTTTGATTGACGCCTTCAACAAGAACATTGACATTCATAACGTCACGGCCGCAAACGTATTCGGCGTTGCGACCGACAAGGTCACGAGTGATCAACGGTCCAAGGCAAAAATGATTTCGTATGGCTTGGCGTATGGCATGGAGGCTTATGGTCTTGCACAAAGACTTGCAATCGGCGTCAGTGAGGCGAGTGAAATATTGGATGCCTATTTTGCCGCTTTTCCGCGCGTCAAAAAATATATGGATGAGACCGTTGACGAGGCACGCAAGCGTGGCTACACAGAAACCCTATTTGGCCGCCGACGTGCGATTCCTGAATTGCAAAATCCAAATTTCAGAATTCGGCAGATAGGTGAGCGACAGGCAATGAACTCGGGCATTCAAGGCTTGGCAGCAGATATTTTCAAAGTTGCAATTGTTCGTCTTGATCAGGCTTTAGAAACAGGCGGTTTCGAATCGCGATTGGTGTTGCAGGTTCACGACGAGGTGATCGTCGAAGCAGTTAAGTCTGAGCATGAAAAAGTTGAGGCGCTGGTTCGAGATTCAATGATGAAGGCAGCCAAACTGGCGGTGCCCCTCGAAGTCAATCTGGCTTGGGGCAATAGTTGGGCATCGGCCAAGGCCTGATTTTTCGGCCTGAAAACCACTGTCGCAGATAGGCTGAAGCGTCCTATCCACCTCTCCTATCCACCGAAAGTAATAACAGTGTCAACAACTCAAACGATGTCGAGCCCTGAAATGGGAACATTCGACGCAGAAGGCAATTACACCCCGCGCAAAGTTACAGAACGAGATGTTTCGTTCGCAGACTCGATCAACGAGACGATTGTTGAGCTCAAAGAAGGAAAACTAGTTACTGGCACCGTCGTGCGTATTACTCGCGATGAAGTGCTAGTCGAAATCGGTTATAAGACCGAAGGCGTTATTTTGAATCGTGAACTTTCGATACGCCACGACGCAGACCCGAATACAATCGTCAAATTAGGCGACAAAATCGAGACTTTAATTCTCACACTTGAAGACAAAGAAGGTCGATTACTGCTTTCGAAGAAGCGCGCACAATATGAGCGTGCTTGGGGTGACATCGAAGCAATCAAAAATGCTGACGGCACAGTTGAGGGTCTAGTCATTGAAGCGGTCAAGGGAGGCTTGATCGTCGATATCGGATTGCGCGGCTTTTTGCC
>RFMT01000085.1 GCA_009927565.1 Acidimicrobiia bacterium | reverse complement strand
TAAATGGTCGCGAAGCTTGTTTCGTGATCAGCGAGCTCAATTAGTTCGACGAGTAATCTTTCGTAAGTGGAAGTTTTTCTGTGACGCAACCAGTTGTAGATCGCGCGTCGCTTCAGAAACGAACGTTGAGAGTTCTCGTTGTAGGGCAAGTTGTTGCGGCAGCGGCCTTGTCGGCGGCTGTCACCGTCGGTGCCTTTGTGATTCAAGACATTCTCGGTCAACAAACACCATGGGGCGGTATTTCGAGCGCAACTTTCACAATGGGTTCGGCCTTCATGTCGCAAGTGCTCGCGCGAAAAATGAGTCAAAAGGGTCGAAGAATCGGACTTCAATATGGTTACTCGCTAGCGATAGTGGGCGGTTTGCTAGCCGGATTTGCAGTCAATCGCAGTTCATTGCCGTTATTCATATTGGGCTTATTTTTCTACGGCTCAGGGCAGGCTTCAAATTTACTTTCGCGATACGCAGCGATGGATTTGGCCGCACCTGACGAACGTAGTCAGGCGATGAGTTATATTTTATTTGGTTCGACCTTTGGTGCGGTATTTGGACCAGTGCTCATTAGACCGGCACAAGATATTGGAATCGAAGTTTTTGGTTGGTCAAAGTACACCGGCCCATGGATTGCATCGGCATGTTTTTTTATATTTTCCTTAATTAATGTCGCGCTTCGGCTACGCCCCGACCCTCTTGAAGTAAGCGGAGGACTGAATTCTCAACAGGGCGTGGGTGTTGTTACGCCCAATCTTGGTGCTGCTCTTCGCACGATCAAAAGCATACGCAACGCTCGTGTTGCGCTGGCATCAATGGTTATCTCGCAAGTCACGATGGTCGCAGTTATGACGATGACACCCGTTCACCTAAAACTTCACGGTCACGAAGATGTCAGCCCTTATGTAATCTCATTGCACATTGCAGGAATGTACGCATTTAGCCCGTTAGTTGGAAAATTCACCGACCGCCATGGAAAATTGTTGTCAATTTCGGTTGGCGGAATCTTGCTTGTAATGGCAACAGTAACGGCGGCGCTCGCGGGTGAAGCAGCGACTTTGCTGTGGCCATCGCTGTGGCTCTTGGGTGTTGGTTGGAGTTTTGGTCTGATTGGCGGTTCAAGTCTTTTGGTTGAGTCAGTGCCAGATTCGTCTCGAGTCACGGTTCAAGGCGCCGCCGATTTGCTGATGAGTTTTTGCGGGGGAATTGCGGGTTTCTCGAGTGGGTTCATTCGAAAGGCTTGGGGTTTTCACACGCTTAGCAACTTAGGAACGGGGCTAGCGATATTTCTTGTAGTGATCGGAATACGAAGATTGACAAGTGCTCGCATCGCTCGATCAATTTTATGAAATCAGACATCGTGCTCACTTGTGAAGATACGAATTGGTCGAATTGGGCAGGAAACCAAAAAGTCGATCGAGTTTCGCGCTATTTACCGAAATCAGAGAACGAACTGCAACAAATAGTTCATCGGGCAAGTGCCAACGGCATGCACGTAAAGGCAGTGGGGTCAGGACATAGTTTCACAGCCATTGCGCTCGCTGAAGAATTGCTCGTCGATTTGTCGCATTACGACCAAGTGATTGAGATCGACAAAAGTAAACGTACTGTGACGGTTCAATCTGGAATTCAGTTGTCGAAGTTAAACGCTGTGCTACATGAAAATGGTCTTGCCATGCAGAATCTAGGAGACATTGCTTACCAAACGATTGCCGGGGCAATTTCAACTTCGACTCATGGCACCGGGGTCAAATTCAGCGGAATCGCCAACCAAGTTATTGCGATGCGAATTGTTTTGGCAGATTCATCGGTGATCGAATGTTCGCAAAGTGTCAATTCTGACTTGTTTCAATGTGCACGGGTCGGTCTCGGTGCCTTGGGCTTGATTAGCACTGTTACTCTCCAGTTAGTCTCAGCTTTTAATCTTTCGGTTATCGAAGAGCCAATGCGAGTTGACGATGTTTTGGCCAACCTTGATCATTTCGTGGAGAACAATGACCATTTCGAATTCTTTTGGGTACCGCACACAGGGTGGGCTCTAACTAAGCGAAACAACCGAACACTTGATGCTGCAAAACCGATGGGTAAGTTCTCGCATTGGTACTCGAAGACGCTTATGGAGAACTACGCATTCGGCGCTGTCTGCATGCTGGGTCGGTCAAGACCAACACTCATCCCGAAATTGGCTAGTGCGCTGCCAGCGTCTGGACGGAACGAATATTGCGATGCGAGCTACAAAGTTTTCGC
>RFMT01000387.1 GCA_009927565.1 Acidimicrobiia bacterium | reverse complement strand
TTGTCTCGTAATGGCGGCGACGGCGATCGACTCTGAAATTCAAACAGTTGAGAGCCTTGCTTCAGACAACTGTCTAACTGAAGTGCAAGATGCCTTTGTTACCGAGGGCGGAGTTCAGTGTGGCTTCTGTACTCCAGGCCTCGTGGTCGCGATTGAACATCTTCTCTCACAAAACCCCGATCCATCAGAAATTGAAATCAAAGAAGCGATCTCGGGCAACATTTGTCGTTGCACGGGTTATGGTCGAATCTTCGAGGCGGTCGACAAAGCAGTCGCAGTTCGAAAAGCAAAAACTGTATGAGTTCGGCAATTCAAACAACAACCCGACGAGATGTACTCGGCACGTCTGCCTTGCGTCCTGACGGCGCGGCAAAAGTACAGGGTCGTTTCGAGTTTTCGTCCGATTTACACGCAGAAAATATGTTGTGGGGTGCGACTCTACGGAGCCCACACCCCTATGCACGAATTCTCAGCATCGACTTATCGATGGCCTACAAAGTCACAGGAGTTGAGGCGATAATTACCGCTGAAGATGTCCCCGGTAAGAAGACTTACGGGTTGATTTCAAGCGATCAACCAGTGTTCGCCCAAGATTTCGTGCGCTACGTCGGCGAACCAATTGCCGCAGTTGCTGCCGATCACCCTGAAACTTGTCGCCGCGCGCTGGCTGCAATAAAAGTCGAATACGAAATTTTGTCACCCCTAACTGATGCAGATTTGGCCATTCAACCAAACACACCGCCGATTCATCCTGACGGCAACGTGATTCGACGTCAGCAGATAATCACCGGAGATCAAAATCTTCAAGGTGAAATCATCGTTGAAGGCACTTACGAGATTGGTATGCAAGATCAAGCCTTCCTCGGTCTTGAAGCAGCGCTTGCACTACCCGACAGCGGTGGCAAAGGTATTGAGATGTTTGTCGCCACTCAGTGGCTTCATGAGGATCAGAAACAAATTGCTGCATGTTTAGATTTGCCATCTGAGAAAGTTCGATTAACGCTTGGCGGCGTTGGTGGTGCTTTTGGTGCGCGAGAAGACATCAGCCTGCAAGTGCATTGCGCATTACTCGCGCTTCGAACTTCGCGTCCGATCAAGATGCAATACGGTCGAGAAGAATCGTTTTATGGACACGTCCATCGACACCCCGCGAAAATTTTTATACGTCATCATGCAAAACAAGATGGCGAAATTCAAAGAATAGAAGCAACTAGTTTTTGACGGTGGCGCCTACGCGTCCACAAGTTCGGCGGTTTTGATAAACGGTGTCACACATATTCAAGGGCCGTATCGTTGCCCGAACGCCACCATCGATGGCTATGCGGTGCGCACGAACAACCCTCCCTGTGGCGCAATGAGAGGCTTCGGTGTGGTTCAAGCCTGCTACGCCCACGAGAGCCAAATGGACAAACTCGCCGTCGCTTGCGGTCTCTCGCCTGTTGAAATACGTCTACGCAACGCGATGGTCACTGGCGACAAATTGATCACCGGACAAGTCGTCGAAAGCGTTGCACCAGTCGCACGTTGCATACGCGAAACTGACGCAATTGCCTTGCCCGCACCACTTTCAATAACTGCTCATCCACTAGAGATAGTTGGCGGCTCTGGACTTACATCATCACCGCACAACATTGTCCGTGGTATTGGCTGGGGCGTATCGATCAAGAACTTGATGTATAGCGAAACGTTTGACGACTTTGCCACCGCAAGATGTCAACTCAAAGATGGTGTCGTAACGCTAAAATTTGCCACAGTCGAGGTTGGTCAAGGTTTTGTCGTTCTTGCTCCTCAAATCGCTCGCTCGGTGTTGGGCGTCGACGAAGTCGTTCTTGACACAGTTGATACTGGCATCGGCTCGGCCGGTAGTACCTCTGCCTCGCGACAAACATGGATGAGTGGTGGCGCCGTTGATGGTGCTTGCCGCCTCGTTCGCCAACGACTCTTCGAGCATGTTGGTAAGAAGTTCAACATCGATCCATTGAGATTGGTCATTGAAGACACCGATGTCGTCGACATGATCGGAGACTTCCGAATAAGCGTCAATGAGGCATCTGCCGGGGTCTTGATCGATGAAACTTTCGAACATCACCATCGCCCCACCGAAGAACTAGATGATAAAGGCCAAGGCAACTGCCATGTCGCATTCGCATTCGTTGCCCACCGCGCAGTTGTCGACGTAGATGTCGAACTAGGTCTTGTAAAAGTGATTCAGATTGCCACGGCGCAAGATGTCGGTCGAGTTTTGAATCCGGTAGCGGCTCTTGGTCAGATCGAAGGCGGCATCGCCCAAGGTCTCGGTCTTGCCGTGATGGAAGAAATCGTTCTCGACAATGGCAAGATGCGTAACCCGAGCTTCACCGACTACTTGTTGCCCACCGCTCTTGACGCACCAAGTGTCGTCGCAGTCATGATCGAAGAACCTGAACCTCAGGCACCGTTGGGCGCAAAAGGCATCGGTGAACCACCGTGCATTTCGGTCACCCCAGCAATAGCGGCGGCAATACGCAACGCCACTGGCAAAGAGTTACCGCGTGTGCCCATCCGCCCACAAGATATTTGTTTCTAGTTCGCTAATCTGCTGCAGCGCCGACACCGAGGAGAACGCCACCGACCTCACCAGGGCGCGCATTAACTTGATCGGGGTCAGTGGAATCAAACTCGGGCGCGACAAATTCGGCGTCAACATCTGCGTCCCGTGCCAATTTGCTGACTGAGCGCCGCTGCGATGGATCAACTAGCGAGATAACAACGCCTTTTGAACCAGCACGACCTGTTCGACCAGAGCGGTGAATATAGTCCTTGTGATCTGCTGGAGGGTCAAAGTGCACCACGCACGGAACATCATCAATATGAATGCCGCGAGCCGCAACATCGGTCGCGACTAGAACATTAGATTTTCCGCGACGAAACTCTTCGAGAGATCTCTCCCGTTGAGCCTGGCTCTTATTGCCGTGTATAACTGATGAGCGAACACCAGAATTATCAAGTTGTTTGGCAAGTCGGTCGCACCCGTGCTTCGTGCGACCAAAGAGGATAATTCGTTCGTAGTGATTCACAAGTTGCGAAATAGTTGAAACACGATCGTTTCGGCCAACCAACCAGAACTTGTGTTCGATATCGGGCTCGGCTTCTTGCGACTTTGACTCATGGCGTTTTGGATTGTTTTGAAACTCTTTGACAACTTGAGAGATGTCACCATCAAGCGTTGCCGAGAACAAAAGAACTTGTCGTTGCTTCGGTAACGCGCGCAGAATTCTTCGAACTGCCGGCAGAAAACCCATGTCAGACATTCGGTCCGCCTCGTCGAGAACGGCAATTGTCACGGCATTCAAAGACATATCGCGACGCTCTAATAAATCTTCGAGTCGCCCAGGTGTCGCAACTATTATGCTGGCGCCCCGCACCGCCTTAACTTGAGGCCCATAACCCGCGCCACCATAAACTGATGCAACACGCAGGTCGGTGCCCTCGCAGAGCATGGCGATTTCTTTTGCAACCTGAATTGCAAGCTCTCGAGTGGGCACCAATACGAGACCACCGGGTTGACCCGGCTTCGACTTTTGCAACCTGACCGCCAGCACCAAACCAAAGGCGATCGTCTTGCCTGAACCCGTTGGGGCTTTTCCACATACGTCAAATCCTGAAAGACCATCTGGCAGCGCAGCCTCTTGAATTTCAAATGGAGATTCGATTCCTCGCCGCGACAACATGGCGGCGAACTTCTTCGGGACGCCGAGGTCAATAAAAGTTTTCACGATTATTTACCCAACACCGTCTCGATATATCGGTTGGTAAAGGTTCGACTCGGGTCGACCAAATCTCTTACTTTTTGAAACAAACCCCATTGCGCATACCTAGGCGCCAATGATTTCGCATCCTGAAAGTGCAACTTTCCCCAATGCGGACGGCCTTGATACGAGTTCATGATTGACTCAACCTCTTTGAAATATGGCACGTAGTTCATCCCTTTATATATGTGAACTGCGATATACGCAGATTCTCGATTA
>RFMT01000395.1 GCA_009927565.1 Acidimicrobiia bacterium | reverse complement strand
AACACAGACGCGCAAGCGCTGTTGTTGAGTGATGCGAGCGTCAAAATTGATATTGGCCGAGAACTTACTCGTGGACTTGGTGCAGGCGCTGACCCAGAAGTTGGTCGTGAAGCAGCCGAGCAACATCGCGATGAGATTCAAGAGGTTGTCGCAGGTGCTGACATGGTTTTCATTACCGCTGGTGAAGGTGGTGGCACTGGTACAGGTGCGGCGCCGGTTATCGCAGAAATTGCAAAAGCCGAAGGTGCGTTGACAGTTGCGATCGTTACGCGACCGTTCGCCTTCGAAGGTCGACGTCGTTCTGTTCAGGCCGATGCTGGCATCGCAGCGCTGAAAGAGAAAGTCGACACGCTTGTCGTCATTCCCAATGAGCGATTGTTGACAATTTCGACCGACAAGACGACGATGCTTGATGCTTTCAAGAAAGCCGACGAGGTTTTGGTTCAGGGTGTGGCGGGTATTACAGGTTTGATCACGACCCCAGGTTTGATCAACACCGACTTCGCCGATGTCAAGACAGTACTTTCGAATGCAGGTACTGCGCTGATGGGCACGGGTGCGGCGAGTGGCGATAACCGCGCAGTTTTGGCGGCAAATGCTGCGATCAATTCGCCACTGCTAGAGGCTTCACTTGAAGGCGCACGTGGCATTGTGGTCAACATCACCGGTCCTTCGGATGTTGGTCTGTTCGAAGTCACGAACGCGATGGAGATCGTGCGTGGAGTCGCGCATCAAGATGCCAACATCATCCACGGCTTGGTAATTGATGACGATGTCAACGACGAAGTTCGGGTCACGGTCGTGGCTGCGGGTTTCGAACGATGGGATAGCGCAGTGCAACGCACTGCCACTCGCGGTGACGGTCGTAATACGGCCACATCTGGCACAGTTCGCCCAGATAGCAAAGGCGGACGATTGAAAGATTTGTTCGGCGGTGCAGCTGATCCTTTGAGTGGCGCTGATGACGACGACGATCTTCCATCGTTTCTAAAATAAAATTTGCATGTCGGTAACGACATGACTTCAATTGATGCGTCACTAGTTGCATTGCGCGCGACAGAAATTCGCCACCGCATAAGTGCGGCTGGTGGCAAAGATGTCAAATTGATTGCAGTCACAAAAACCTTTGATGTTCGGGCGATGGTTGCGGCCTTTGACGCAGGGTGTGACGGAGTCGGCGAAAATTACGCACAAGAGCTGATTGCCAAAGCCGGAGAACTACCGATCGAAAAACGCTTGCCGATGCATTTCATTGGTCGGTTACAAACCAACAAAATTAAGTTGATCGCTGGGTTGGTCGATGTTTGGCAGAGCGTCGATCGCGTAGACCTAATCAATGAGATTGCAAAACGCTGCGTCAAGGCAGGTACGAGTGCCCGACCACAAATAATGTTGCAGGTCAACGCCACTGACGAACTCGACAAAGGTGGATGCAAGCCGCAAGAGGTGAGCAATCTGCTCGAAACTGCGAATGCCAAGGGGCTAGAAGTCGCAGGTTTGATGACCGTAGGACCAACAAGCAACGAAGCCCAATCAACGCAACGTTCATTTCGTTTGGTGCGAAAACTCACGGATGAATTGGGGCTTAAGCAATGCAGCATGGGTATGACTGGCGATCTTGAGATTGCAATCGCCGAAGGGTCGACAATGATAAGAGTCGGTTCGGCCTTGTTTGGGCAACGCCAATAGTTCACCAGTAGAGATAGTCCGTATTTAACGCCAAAATCTGAACTATCCTTGCCGTATGTCAATGTTTCGTAGAGCAATGGATTATTTGGGTTTGGGACCAGATGAGGCGTACGACGATTATGACGAATCCGTTGCAGTTGAGCGCGATCGACGCATGCCGAGCAGGGGTCGTCCGCGCGTCGAGCGATTTGATGAACCCGAACTTGACTACGACGAATACGACGGTCGTGCGGCGAGCGATCCTCGGTCAAGTGGTATGCGTGTACAACAAGCTCAACACGATTCAGGTGTAACTGTTCGACCAGTTGCAGGTCGTCGCACTGAAGCGGTTGCGCGTCCGGTTATGCCAGCGAGTGATCCCGTCACGATTCGTCCGACTAGCTATGAGGACGCAAAAGAAATTGCGGATCGTTTCAAAGAGGGTAATCCGGTGATAATCAACGTGCAGTCAACTGATCCAAAGACGATGCGCAGAATTATCGATTTTGCAAGCGGCGTTTGCTACGCCAATAGCGGCACCATGGAGAAAATGAGCAATGGCGTTTTCATGATGAAGCCATTTGGCGCACGCATCTCGCGCGGCTAGCGCAGATTGGGTTTTAATTCGATGAAAGAAATACTTTGCAGTCTCGTACAAATCTACATTTACATGATCATCGTTCGAGTGGTCTTGTCGTGGTTTCCATCTACAAGTGGCGGGGTAGTCGCACAGATCTCATACTTTGTTGGTCGCTTTACCGAACCGGTACTTGACTGGACGCGGCGAGTTCTTCCTCGAACGGGCGCTCTTGATCTTTCACCTTTGGTTGTGTTGCTGTTTTTGCAAATCGTTGTGCAGCGCCTGATTTTGAATTGTTAAATTATTCGTGTCTTACCCGCAGGTAGAACCACAACCGAATTTTCCATCACTTGAGAGCCAAGTTCTTGAATATTGGAAAACTGACGAGACCTTCGCTGCCTCAATAGAAATGCGCGATGCCGGAAATGACGGCGAAAATGAGTTCGTTTTTTACGATGGTCCACCATTTGCGAACGGCTTGCCGCACTATGGCCACTTGTTGACCGGCTTTGTCAAAGATGCCGTGCCGCGCTATCGCACTATGCGCGGTCAAAGAGTTGAGCGTCGCTTTGGTTGGGACTGTCATGGTCTGCCCGCTGAGGCAGAGGCCGAGCGCCAACTTGGTATTTCTGGACGCCAAGCAATCACCGATTTTGGCATCGAAAAATTCAACGAGTATTGCCGCACTTCAGTCTTGCAATACACCAGCGACTGGGAGCGATATGTAACTCGCCAGGCTCGGTGGGTTGATTTTCAAAACGATTACAAAACTCTCGACACTCCTTATATGGAGAGCGTCATGTGGGCATTCAAGACACTCTGGGACAAGGGTCTGATTTACGAAGGCTTTCGTGTGTTGCCTTACTCATGGGCGCTGGAAACTCCGCTTTCGAATACCGAAACTCGAATGGACGATGCCTATAAACAGGTGCAAGACCCCGCGCTGACAGTCGGCTTCGAACTCTCATCGGGCGAAATGTTGTTGGCATGGACAACGACCCCTTGGACACTTCCATCTAACTTGGCGTTGGCCGTTGCGCCCGACGTCGAATATGCCGTCATCGAGCATTCGGGACGAAAATTCATCATCGCCTCCGAAAGATTGTCGGCATATGAGCGCGAATTTCCTGAACCCAAAATCCTTGAAACTATAAAAGGTTTCCAGTTAGTTGGTCGCACGTATAAACCGTTGTTCGGTTATTTTGCTGACCATTCAAATGCTTTTCGAATTATTGCCGGAGACTTCGTTACAACTGAAGACGGCACTGGTGTTGTGCACTTGGCACCTGGTTTTGGTGAAGATGACCAACGTGTTTGTCAAGAAGCAGGTATTGAACTTGTCGTACCGGTCGACTCGCGCGGACGGTTCACAAGCGAAGTTGCCGATTTCGAAGGACAACTCGTTTTTGATGCCAACCCGGCAATAATTCGAGTGTTAAAAGAGCGCGGTGTCGTTGTTCGTCATGAGACTTACGATCACGCTTATCCGCATTGTTGGCGCACTGGCAAGCCACTGATTTATAAGGCGGTAGGTTCGTGGTTTGTCAAGGTCACGGCAATTCGTGATCGCATGGTCGAATTGAACGAGCAAGTTCGATGGGTTCCTGATCATCTTCAACACGGAAGTTTTGGCAAGTGGCTTGAGAATGCACGCGACTGGACCATAAGCCGCAATCGATTCTGGGGTTCGCCGATACCGGTCTGGCGTAGCGATGATCCGAATTATCCGCGCATCGATGTCTACGGAAGCCTTGAAGAACTTCGCCGAGATTTTGGCGTTGAGATTAACGAGTTGCATAGACCGACCATCGATAATTTGGTTCGTCCGAATCCAGATGACCCAACCGGCAAGTCAATGATGCGTCGAGTGCCCGAGGTTTTGGATTGTTGGTTCGAAAGCGGTTCGATGCCGTTTGCTCAGGTGCACTATCCATTTGAAAATCAGAAATGGTTTGAAAATCACTATCCGGGTGACTTCATCGTCGAATACATTGGGCAAACTCGCGGTTGGTTTTATACCTTGCATGTTTTGGCAACAGCGCTGTTTGATCGCCCTGCGTTTTCGAATTGCGTCAGTCACGGCATTGTCCTCGGACAAGACGGCGCAAAGATGTCGAAGAGTCTGAGAAATTATCCAGACCCGATGAAGGTGTTTGACAGCCATGGCGCAGATGCGATGCGTTGGTATTTGCTTTCTTCCTCGATTTTGCGTGGTTCAGATTTCGCAGTTACCGATGAAGGTATGCGTGACACCGTTCGTCAGGTGATTCTTCCGCTATGGAATAGTTGGTACTTCTTGTCGCTTTATGCGAATGCCGAATCGGTTTCTGGCTCGGTAGATGCTTCAAGTGATCACGTCTTAGATCGTTACATAATTTCAAAACTTCATGGGTTGGTTGAATCTACGACCAAATGCTTTGATGCTTATGACTTGTTCGCGGCTTGCGCAGAAATACGAACATTTCTTGATGTGTTAACGAATTGGTATATCCGTCGTAGTCGAGATCGTTTCTGGAAGGGTGATGTTGCGGCAATCAACACTTTGCACACAGTTCTTCATTATTTGACTCGTATTGCTGCCCCGGTCTTGCCGCTAGTGACCGAGCAGATTTTTCGAGGACTAACGGGAGAGCGCAGCGTACATCTGCAGTCGTGGCCAACAGTCGATGGGCTGCGTCATGATGAGTCATTGGTTTCGTCAATGGATCGGGTTCGTGATGTCTGCTCAACAACACTGTCGTTGCGCAAGATTCATGGCCGACGTGTGCGTCAGCCACTCGCAAGTTTGGTAATCGCCACCGAAAATTCTGGTGCGCTTGTCGCATTCGAAGACATCATCAAAGATGAAGTGAATGTTCGCTCACTTAGTTTTTCAGATGATGTTTCGTCGGTTGCCGAGTTTGAGTTGCAAGTCGTGCCCAGCGTTGTTGGTCCGCGACTAGGAGCAAGCACTCAAACTGTGATCAAAGCAGTCAAGAAGGGCGATTGGGTACGCAAAGGCGACATTGTGACCGCGGGTTCAGTTGATTTGCACCCTGGTGAATACCAACTGAAACTTGTACCAAAGGCTTCGGGTGCCAGTGCTGCTTTAGGAAATTCGTCAGGCGTGGTAGTTCTAGATATCGAGTTGACCCCCGAACTCGAGGCCGAAGGCGTTGCCCGCGATGTCATTCGCTTGGTTCAGCAGCAGCGTCGCGACTCAGCCCTTGATGTTTCTGATCGTATTCAACTTCGGCTCAGCCTGCCAGAAAAACTCTGTGCGCAGATCTCGTCACATCATGAGACCATTAAGGCAGAGACTTTGGCTGTTGATTTTGAGGTCTCAGTTTTGACTGCGAAACAGTCGCCGAACGCCGATTTAGATGGTGTCGCAGTGTTTGTCGCGTTAAATCCGATATCGTAGCGCGGTCAAATAAGTGGGTTCTAAACATGAGCCGCTTGAGAGGTGAAAATGGCATCTGCTAAAAAGAAAAAGCAGGCAATGGCTAAAAAAAAGCTTGCGTTGCGTAAGAAAGCAGAGCTTAAAAAGAAGCTAGCTCTGAAAAAGAAGCTTGAAGTCAAGAAAAAGCTGAACCAAGAAGAAGCTTGAAGCCAAGAAGAAACTTGAAGCCAAGAAGAAACTTGAAGCCAAGAAGAAACTTGAAGCCAAGAAGAAACTTGAAGCCAAGAAGAAACTCGAGTTAAAGAAAAAAGCCGCTCAGATCAAGGCAGCAAAAAAGCAAAGAGAAATCGAAAAGCGAAAAGCCTTGGCTGAGCGCAAGCGTCTGCAAAAAGAGAAGCAGAAAGAGGCAATGCGGCTAGCAAAAGAGCGCGCAAAACTTAAGGCTCAACAGCAAGCAGAGCGACTGGCCTTGAAAGTTGCCAAAGAGAAACAACGCCAAGAAGAGAAAAAGGCGCGCGAAGCGGCAAAAGCAGCCAAACTTGCTGCTCGTGAAGCGGCCCGATTGGCTGAGATTGAAGCCAACCGCAAGCCGGTTGCACCGCCGAAGCCGCCAATTATTAAAGGAGTGATGCAAGATGGCATCACGCCAACCAAAGAATTCAATATCGAATTTTTGATGTCACAACGCGAATTGCTGATTGCCGAGCGACGCAATCTTCTTGGTCAGGCAGATCAACTCGAAAATGAAGCCAATGCGATTGTCGAAAACTCCGAGATGGGCGATGTCCAATTTGATGATGAAGGTGGCGAGGGTGACACAATGGTCGTCGAGCGCGAGCGCGATCTCACTCTTTCGGCTTCAGCGCGTCAAACGGTTGAAGAAATTGACGAGGCGCTCAAGCGACTTGAGACTGGCGACTACGGTTATTCGTCTCGGTCGGGTTTGCCGATTCCGCGTGAACGTCTCAAGGCAATTCCGTGGACAACCGAATTAGTTGTCGAGCGCGCAGGTGGCATTGGTTCTTACTAGAGCTACTGGCCAAACGCCAAAACTAATAATTGCCGCGGTAGTTCTTGCCGATCAGCTATCAAAAAATTGGGCGCTCAATTCGCTGAGCGAAGGTCGGACAATTGATCTCGTCTGGACATTGCGGTTCAACTTGGTGTTTAACTCGGGCATGGCTTTCTCGCAAGGTCAGGGCTTGGGGCGACTGATAGGGCTGCTGGCGATCGGTGTTGCTTTGTGGCTGTGGGCCGGTTTACGAAAGCAACATCGCAATTTTCAGTTGTTGGCACCTCGATGGTGATCGGCGGCGCTCTCGGCAATGTTGTTGATCGATTGTTTCGTGGCGAAAAATGGCTTGCGGGTGCGGTGGTTGACTTCATCGATTTTCAGTGGTTTCCGGTCTTCAACATCGCTGACTCGGCCGTAACAGTCGGGGCCGCGATATTGATCTTCTCTTCAGTTGCATCATCGTGGAGAGCAAACTCATCATGAATCAAGACAGATTTGCAAATGAAGAATCGGACACGAGAGTCATTGATGAATTGGTTCCCGCGGCTCTTGCTGGCCAAAGAGTTGATCGAATCGTTTCGCTGGTGGCAGACATTCCGCGGGCTGCAGCGGCGTCACTTATCGAAGCAGGAGCCGTCATATTGGATGGTGTGGCTGTCAAAGCGGGAAAGC
>RFMT01000412.1 GCA_009927565.1 Acidimicrobiia bacterium | reverse complement strand
GGTGCCAGCACTGTCGCTGAAGTATCAACGATTGGCATTGCCAGTGTTCTAGTTCCGTGGAGTGGCGCTGCAGAAGATCACCAAACTGCAAACGCAAGTTGGCTCGGCGATCTTGGTGGGGCACAAGTCGTAAACGAGAAAGCGATAACGAACGACCAGTTGGCTGATCAGGTCATCTCCTTAGTAGATGATCAAGCCAAACTTCAATCTCTTGCCAGTGCCGCGCGCTCTGCAGGTAGGCAACATCGTGAAACGAGTCTTGCCGAATTGATAATTGATGTGGCGTCTCGAAGAGAGAATCATCTAATTGATTTACGCAAGCCGAAACGTGTTCATGTCGTAGGTGTAGGTGGCCCCGGAATGTCGGCGATAGCCACCGTGCTGGCTGAAATGGGACATCAAGTATCGGGAAGCGATATTCGTCGCTCAGATCTAATCACGCGACTCGAAAATCTTGGGATCAACGTCAACATCGGTCACGATCCTGAAGTTGTTTCAGGTTGTGATTTTGTCACAGGTTCTCCGGCGATTGCCGATTCAAACATTGAATATCAGAATGCACGTAAATTGAATATCCGAGTTCTCTCGCGAGCCGAGACACTTGCGAGTATTTGTCAATGCGCCAAAAGTATCGGTGTTGCAGGCACGCACGGTAAAACAACGACGTCGTCAATGCTCACAACAATTTTGCTCGGCGCGAACAAAAACCCTAGCTTTCTGATCGGCGGCGATGTAATTGCGCTGAATCGTGGCGCGTCGTGGTCAAATGGCGACCTATTCGTTGTTGAAGCAGATGAGAGCGATGGCACTCACTCGCAGCTTCCACTCGCTGCGACAATTGTGACCAACATTGACATCGATCATTTAGATCACTTCAAAACACAGGCAGCAATTGAACGAAGTTTCGTCGACTATGTCAGCGGTATCGCTGGTCCGCGGGTTTTGTGTCTTGACGACCCAGTTTGTGCATCAATTGCTAGAGCCCAAGACGCGGTTACATACTCTGTCGACGAAAATTCGTCTGCAGACTACGTGGCTTCATCAATCAAGTTCAAAGACGGTAAGGCTTCATTTGTGGTCGCTCAAAATAATGGCACCCAGAAAATTGAACTCGGTCGAGTCGATCTTCCGTTGCGTGGTCGTCACAATGTTGGCAATGCACTTGCAGCAATTGCGATGGCGATGCAGTATGGAGTTCAGTTTGGTCAGGCTGCGCAAGCATTAAGCGGTTTCGGCGGGGTGGCGCGTAGGTTTGACGTTCGGGGCGTAGACGGTGGCGCGACATTTGTTGATGACTATGCCCACTTACCGAACGAAATATCTGCTGTGTTGTCAAGCGTGAGAGACGAGTCAGACAAGTGGTCACGTGTCATCGCGGTTTTTCAACCGAATCGATTCAATCGCATGGCGATGATTTCACATCTCTATGCGGACTCATTCGTTGCCGCCGATCTCGTCGTCATCACCGATATCTATTCTTCAGGTACCGAACCAATCGAGGGTGTGACTGGGCAGCTTGTTGTCGATGCCATTCTCAAGTCGCAACCGCAAGCACATGTCATTTATCAACCG
>RFMT01000029.1 GCA_009927565.1 Acidimicrobiia bacterium | reverse complement strand
AGGCGGGCATTGGTTGGTTTGGCAAAAACTCAAATTTGTTAATTTCCGGTGCGGGCAGTTACTTCGTTTTAGGATGCGTGATTACAACCGCCGAGTTAACTTTTTGCCGACAAACAAGTCGAAGATGGTTGCGGGTCGTGCAGGCGTTGCATAGACAATTGTCCGACTAATGCGATTGTCGCGCCAGGCGTAGTTGATGCAAACAAGTGCTTGGCTTGGTTGTTGCAGAAACCAGGAGTCTTCGATCGTGAATATCGAGTCGCACTCGGAGATCGAATCTATGGCTGCGATGATTGTCAAGAGGTTTGTCCGCCGACCGTTCGTTATGAGAGAAAAATTGAAAGTTCACGGTTGGAAATTTTGCGTAAGCCCGCAAAACAGTGGGCTTCAGTAGCCGCGATCTTGACCAATGATGACGATTCGTTACTTAGCGAGTTTGGTGCATGGTATATCGCTGACCGCAATCCAAAGTGGCTGAGGCGCAATGCTCTGATAATTCTCGGCAATATTGGCGACCCAAGTGATGATGCTGTTGTTGATTTGTTGAACAAATATTTGCACCACGCTGATCCTGTGCTTCGCGCACATGCAGTGTGGGCTGCTGCGCGCTTGGGACTAAAACACATGATTGACGAAACCGATGAAGATCAAATAGTTCAGGCTGAACTGCGATCGTTGCCAAGCGTAAAGTGAGTGCCAGTGAAACATCTTTTAGTTACGAATGATTTTCCGCCAAAAATTGGCGGCATTCAAAATTTATTGTTCGAGTGGTGGCGGCGATTGCCATCTGAGAGTTTTGCTGTTCTGACAAGCCCGTATTCGGGAAGCAGGCAGTTCGATGCCGCTCAAGATTTTGAAATTCGTCGCACGCGTGAGCCAGTTTTGTTGCCGCATCCGTTGATGATTCGAGCAATCAACAAAATGGCGAAACAAGTTGGCGCCGAGCTTGTCGTCTTAGACCCAGCGCTGCCACTCGGTCTTGTTGGTCCGCACTTGAATTTGCCATATGC
>RFMT01000313.1 GCA_009927565.1 Acidimicrobiia bacterium | reverse complement strand
GCGAAAACGAGCGGCAGGGCAAAGAATGCGAGTCGAGTCCGCCAGGCGACAGCCAGACCACTCAGCGCGAAGATGATCCCCAGGGCGCCATCACGCGTGAGATGCAGGTCAGCAGTTTCAGCGCCGAACAGTGGAGACGAACCGAAGAGCCAGGGAATCGCGAGAAAAAGCTGTACTGCAGATAACACGGCTAGAAATAGTCGGCCGATTGGTGATGCACGTCGAAAGCGGTTTAACTCCGCCAGTACGAACTCGGCGTCGTTTGTCATGCTGAGCGTGTTTTTGTCTTTGGTGATGCAAACTCGTCGTCAAACAGTGAACTGCGTAGTGCCGACCGAGCACGGTGCAGGCGTGATCGCACCGTGCCAACTGGTACGCCCAGAATCTCGGCGACCACGCTGTATTCATATTCAAGAACGCCGATGAGAAAAATCACTTCGCGGTGTTCGAGAGAGATTTCGAGTAACGCGTCACTGGTATCGAGCGACAACAGATTTGAAGTTCCGCCTGTTTCGTCGTCGCGAAGCGGTAACTCTCGGCGACGATTTCGTTGTGCGAGCATGTCGAACGCGACGTTGCGGCAGATGCGAATGAGCCATGCTTCGCGGCTCGAATCAGAACGAAAGGTAGACCAGTATTTCCAGGCACGCAGGAAGGTCTCTTGCAAAACGTCGTCTGCCAGCCAAGGGTCGCGCACGAGCCGTTGTGCGTATTGACGAACCTTTGTTGCGTGGCACCGCACTGCTTCATCAAACTCTTCATCACTAGAGGGCACCCTGTCAGTCTCGCCGATGCGGGGCGAATTCCGACAAACCAGGGCATTAAGGCGCTTTTTTCACCGTGAATCGAGAAGTGCCAGAAATGAAGTGTCCGTCAGCACTGCGCACTCGCCAGTTCACGGTGAATGCTCCACTACGCATCGGTCGAGTCGCAGTAAAGACCACTCGTTCACCGTTAGTTCGAGTGGTACCCGCGACCAAAGTCTTGTTTGAACCGCGCACAATTATGCGCGGACTGGTGACTTCCTCATTGAATATCAGTTCGATCGTTCGCACGGCCGCAGCGACAGTCGAGCCATTTGCGGGGCTGACCGACTCAAGTTCAGAATGAGCCGACGCTGGTGTTGTACCAAGCAACACCGAGAGAAACAGCGCAACGACGCACCCCCACACCGTGAAGGGGAATCTTGTAGGGGTGCGTCGTAGCGACTGCATGGTTAGTGACCGTGGCCCGAAGTAGCGGTGCCTGTTGCCGCCCCAAGCGTGGCCGACCCCACGAGCACCTTGTCGAGAGTCACGTCAACAACGGCGCCTTCGAGAATTCGGTATCGCACTCCCTTTGGTGTCACACCCTTCATCGCGAGTTCGGTGACTGCGTCGCCACGGTCGTCAAGTGTGATTACCATCTTGCGAACAGTCTTGCCGTCTACCTTGATGTGCGCGGTGACTTGATCGCCAGCATGGATGGTTGAGGCATCGAGCACGACCTTCATTGCCCCACCATGCTCGGCAACGGCGACAGTCACGGGGTAGTCGGGTTGCACCGGAGCAACAACCACATTGGGAAGGTTTGCACCGTCCCAAGTTGTAGTCGTCGAGCCACAGTACTGAACGACCTTCATTCCATAGGTGCCAGCTGTTGTCGGGTAGCGAACAGAGATACCGAAGTCGGCGAACTCACTGTCCTTGAGTGCACCGCCGCTCCATTGCACTTCGGTCACTGTAGTGCCAGTCAAAGTGCGACTTGCCGTCCAACCAGGGATCAATTGCGGACGAACCGAAGCGAACCCAGTGGGAATTGAGACGACCACTCTGTCGGTGGTAAGCCCACCAGTACAACCGTGCGGAACCCTTACGAACAGCACGCCGTAGCCACCTGGCGTGGCCTTTTCACCGTATAGCTGAAGTGACGCGTGCGCAGAAGCGTTACCGACACCTATGCCAAGTACGGCCCCCATGGCGAGAGCAACGCTGAGCGCCCCTCGAACAAATTTACGTTTCATGTTTATGCATCCTCTGTGAGCAAAGTCGGTCGCTCAGAACCGTTGCCGAATAATCGGCAGAAAGGAAGACAGCAACGAGAGGCCGAAAGTTCCTGACCAATTGGTGAATAGAGGCACAGTTTTTACCCGATGAGGGTGTTACGGGGTGCGCACATCACCGACACAAGAACCCCGTCGCCAACAGTTGTAATCGCCAACCACAGGGGCGTACTCGTGGCTAGATCAGGTAGAAAATTCAACTCAGGCTTTTGCTGGGTAGCGACGCCACTTAAATGGCGCGTTAATTACAACGGCTAGCAACACGAGCAGCACTGCATTCAATAAAACTGGTCGCCAGATAAATTCAAAACCCAAATTGGTGACTGCGTCGCCACCAATTACGGCTGTTAAAGCGGTGCCTCCACTCGGCGGGTGCATGTAGCCAAGTCGCACCATCAAACCAGCGTGAATGCCAACGGCGACACCGACTGCGAGAGCCGTGTTGCCAAAAATCTGTGACGATGCGACGCCAAAAAACGCCGCCAGACAGTGGGCGAGAATTACCGGCACAGGCTGAGCCGCTGGTGCAGTCGGCATCGTGAACAAAATGACCGCCGACGCACCCATCGATAAGACAAGAATCGGAGCGACGCCGTCCAGCAGGGCATCGCACGCCAACCATGTAATCGCCATACCCAGTGCGGCACCAACCGCGCCGATCAACGCATCTTTATTGTTTGCTTTGGGTGACGTAAAGAGTCTCATCCCCGCAATCATAAACACTGAGGTCTAATTAGAAGATGAATGCCGCAAAAAACTAGATTCTGAGCATGGAATTTAGATATCTCGGTCGCAGCGGTTTCAAAGTATCGGCAATCAGTTACGGCAACTGGATTACCC
>RFMT01000190.1 GCA_009927565.1 Acidimicrobiia bacterium | reverse complement strand
TACTCCCACTCGATTGTGCCTGGTGGCTTCGAAGTGATGTCGTAAACAACTCGGTTAACGCCAGCAACTTCGTTGATCACTCGCGATGAAATTTTCTCGAGCAAGTCATAGGGCAATCTCGCCCAATCTGCAGTCATCGCATCTTCGCTAGTCACCGCGCGCACAATTATCGGCCGACCGTAAGTGCGTTCATCGCCCATCACACCAACAGACCTGATATCAGCAAGCACCGCAAACGCTTGCCAAATCTCGCGCTCTAGCCCAGCCGCTCGAACTTCTTCGCGCACAATCGCATCGGCATTCTGCAAAATAGCCACCTTGTCGGGCGTAACTTCACCGATAATTCGCACACCCAAACCCGGCCCCGGAAACGGCTGTCGCCAAATAATTTCATCTGGCAAGCCCAGTTGTGCACCCAACGCTCGCACTTCGTCTTTGAACAAAGCCCGCAACGGTTCAACAAGTTTGAGCGTCATGTCCTCTGGCAAACCACCCACATTGTGATGGCTCTTGATCACGCTCGCCATGCCATCTTGACCGCCACTTTCAATTACATCGGGATACAACGTGCCCTGCACCAAAAATTTCGCATCCGTCAAACCACCGGTGTTCTCTTCAAAAATTCGCACAAACAACTCACCAATTGTTTTGCGTTTCGCTTCGGGTTCAGTCACGCCAGCGAGTCGCTCAAAAAATCGCGAGCCAGCGTCGACATGTACGAGTTCAATGCCCATCACGCGATGAAAAGTTTCCACGATCTGTGCGCTTTCGTTCTTGCGCATCAAACCAGTGTCGACATAGACACAAGTCAGTTGTTTACCAATTGCTCGGTGCACCAATGCCGCAGCAACCGCCGAATCGACACCCCCAGACAAACCACAAACAACCCGCTCACTGCCTACTTGTTCGCGAATCGCTTTAACTTGCGTGTCAATGATCGAGTCCATTGTCCAAGTCGGCTTACAACCCGCAAGTTGATAAATGAATTGTTTTAAAACCTCGGTGCCCTGCTCGGTGTGCATCACCTCGGGGTGAAACTGCACACCCCAAATCTTTCGCGAGTCACATTCAACAACCGCCATAGGTGCATCGGGCGTCGCCGCAGTGGACACGAATCCTGCGGGCACACGAGTCACCGCATCAAAGTGACTCATCCACACGCTCAGATCACGCGATTGTTCAACTATTGAATCGGTCAGCAGACTCGACTTAACGCCCGGAGTACGGCGCAAAATCGCACGGCCATATTCGCCTTTGCCGCCGCGGGCAACTTCGCCACCAAGTTGTTGGGCAATCAACTGCACGCCATAACAAATTCCAAAAATCGGAATTCCGAGATCGTAAATCGCGGCATCAAGTTTCGGTGCCAAGTCAACGTGAACACTTTTCGGCCCACCAGACAATATGATCGCCGCAGGTTTGCGTGCTTTAACTTCGGCGGCACTAATCGTGTGCGCAACAATCTCTGAATAAACCTGGGCCTCACGCACACGTCGTGCGATCAACTGTGCATATTGCGCACCAAAATCAACAACCAAAACCACCTGTGCAGGCAGCGTTGATTTTGTTGATTGTGCGCTGGTGCTGTTCATGACGACGCCTAACAATAGTTGATATACGCCGCATTCTCACTTTGAGGTGGCACGATATACGGGTGAAACGAATCGCGTTACTAGCAGTAATCGTTGCAACTCTTTTTACTTTTCAAACAGCACTCGCAACAAACCCACCTAGCCCCGACACGAGCACTCCCGCCGTTTACGATCTCGAAAACGAGCCTTCCGAGTGCATCGGCTTTTTGCCCAAACCAGACTGCGGCAAAGAACCCGAAGATGCCGGAGAACGCGGTGGCGCGCTGCAATATCTTGTTTTTGCAATCATGATTGCCGGTCTGACAATCGTCGGCATCGGCATTACGCGAAGCGTCAGAAAGAGCCGACCAAAAAACTAAATGAAACTCAAACTTCGTAACGCCATAAACAGCAAGCCGCGCCTGTTTGGCGTGATCTTCATCATGCTCGCTGGCGGTGGCTACGGCACCGGCCCATGGTTCGCCCAAAATCTCGAACGCAACGGCGCTAACCCAATGGGGTTTCTGACTGCACGCTTCGTCATTTCTGCGGCATTGCTGATCGTATTTCGTGTCGCCCGCATGGGATTCAAAAATTTGCCAAACACCTCAGATGCGTTAAAAATATTCTTTCTCGGCGCTTTCGGATTTTTTGTTTCGCCGCTTCTCTACTTCATCGCTCTGCAAGATCTCGACTCAGGTCTCGTCGTGGTGATTTTCTACATCTATCCCGCGCTTGCCGTGATTCTTTCGTGGATCATCTATAAGCACAAACCAAATCGCGTCATCACTATTTGCCTCTTCACTACTCTCACGGGCGTATGGCTCACAGCGGGCCAAGTCGGCGACGGCAATACAGCCGGCGTAGTTATCACATTCTTCTCGGCAATAACGCACGCAGTTTATGTTGTAGCCGCAGGAAGCATCTCTAAAAAATCTGATCCACTAACAATGTTGACGATTGCACTTACTGGCGCCGCAGTCACCTTCACCGTTATCTCGCTGATCGGCCCGAGTTCACTCGACCCAGAGTTTCCAATCAATCAACAAGGTTGGCTGTTGGTTTTTGCGATGGCTTTCTTAATCACAATCGTCGCAACCGCATTATTTTTCGCCGGCATCAAGCGCATCGGCCCCGGCGTAACTTCAATGGTTGAAACGTTCGAGGCAGTCGTCACAATATTCATCGGCATTCTGTTCATGAGCGAAACCGTCACTGCAATTCAAATTTTGGGCACAGTCACCGTGCTCGGATCAATCGTCGCTATTGGTCTGGCCGAATCAAACGCCGAGTCGCGCAATAAATCACAGTCAGACAAACACCCGTATTCGCATAGTGGAACTGTGCTCGATCTGCCAATATCCTAGAAATACAAC
>RFMT01000195.1 GCA_009927565.1 Acidimicrobiia bacterium | reverse complement strand
CGCAGTTGCTGACGGTCCGTTCAGCGCATACAAGTTATTGTCGCGCGGCGTACATCGAGTTCTTGATTGGTTGTTTGTCGTCGCACTGTTTGCCGGTGCGTTTTTGTTAGACGTTGATCAGTCGACGCGCACGACGCTTTTTGGTGTTGGTTTGGCGATTGTCGTGATTGCACTCACGACCAACTACACGAAGAAAGTCTTCGGTCGCAGTTAGCCCAGCGTCAGCGAGACGTGAGCTCGTGTTAAAGCACCGTAGGCTGAGGCGATGAGCTTTGTAACACCAGCCCCAGATTTGAAAAAACTTGTCGCCGCATGGGAGATGTGGGAGCGAGGAGAAGAGCAACCGGGTCGAACTCTGGCCTCATTGAAGACTGCTGGCATGGCAGCCGTGTTGCAAGAGTTGGTTGCTAGTGGTTGGTCGCCAGCGTCAAAGTAACGCGATGCGTGCTGGCGGCTCGCAGGTAATACCGCGGCCGAATAATTTTCGAACGATTGATCACAATCCGTTTTTGAGCCTCGATACGAGTGCTTTACGGTCGCTTGAAGTAGTAAGCGCTGCAGTCGGTGCATTTAGACCCGACCAGATTTTGCGACAACCGCTTGAGAGTGCGCGCCCATCAGCTGTCTTGGTTGGGCTGTTTGAATCGACAAACGGAGTCGAAGCGATTTTGACGCGGCGGTCTCAAGAGTTGACGAACCATCGTGGCGAAATTTCGTTTCCGGGTGGTCGGCTTGAAACCGGCGAGACACCGGTAGATGCCGCGTTGCGAGAAGCGCACGAAGAAATCGGTATCGCACCTAGCGATGCAACTGTCGTCGGCGAGTTAAACAGCATGTCGACCGTGGTCAGCAACTCTCATATCGTGCCGATTGTTGCGAGTTACGCAAGTATGCCCACTTTCGGCGCCGCAAACAGCGAAGTTGATCGAGTTTTTAGCGTGCCACTTCTTGAATTGACGAGACGCGACACATATAGCCAGGAACATTGGGTGTTTAGCGACCGTGAGTTTCAGATCAACTTTTTTTATTTGGATGGCGAGACGATTTGGGGTGCCACTGCGCGAATTTTATTTCAAGTGATGATGTTGGCAGTCAAGCACAAATAACAACTCGAAGTTATGGGCCACCAACTGTGCGGACACTTTTAAAGTAAGCAAAAGCCCATGCTTCACAGCGAACACGAAATGAACGCAGTCGCGATGCACAGTGCTCGAGCATGTCGCGATTGAACTGCTCATCGACGCGTTGGCGCTGGGTCGAATTCCAGAAGCGTCCGTAGGTCCACGAAGAGACACTGCAGATCGAATCAGGCTTGGCATCGCTGCAGTTGTAGCGCTGATCGAGAAGTTTTAGGTTGCGATAACCAAAGTCATGACGACGGCATGCGGCGACAAAATTAAATGATCGACCTTCACCGCCGACAAGAGGCGCCGAACAGCCGTCGGTCGACCAGTCGAACCATCGGTATTGGCGGCGCCACATGAAGCGTGATCGGTCGAACTCGCGAAGCGGCGTCTGAAAAACCGTGGATTCAATGAAAGCGACGTCACGGTTGACGTCAGGCGGTGTTGCGGTTGAAAGAGAAGCGAAGGCGGTCAGAACACTCGAGACTGCAACGAGAGAAAAGTGGGCGATGCCCATGAAGTCTCCGTTTCGCGGTGCTCATTGTGGGTAGAGCGCCGAGTTGAACGAAGATGTGTGCGCCGAGACCTATTTTGGCGCGCGAATCGATTGCAAAACGTGCCAAGTTTCGATGGCACCAATTGCAGCCTCTTCGCCTTTATTGCCAGCACTAGGACCAGACCGTTGCGTGGCCTGTTCGACATTTTCGGTTGTCAGAACTGCAAAACCAATCGGCAAGCCTGTGTCTTGTTGAACGCGGGCGATACCGTCAGCGCACGGACCAGCGACATATTCAAAATGTGCAGTGTCACCACGAATTACTGCACCCAGTGCAATCAAAAGTTCGTAGCGACCAGACAGTGCCATCGCCCGCGCAGCCAAAGGTATTTCATAGGCGCCAGGCACCCAAGCAACATCTACATTCTTTTCGTCAATGCCGCACTTTTTGAGACCGCGATGAGCGCCGTCAAGCAACGCTTGCACGATGAACTCGTTGAAGCGAGAGCATACGATGCCAACTCGGAGAGCCGTATTTTCGGTTTTGGTTGCGTCAAAACTAAAGGTTGTCATTTTTTCTCCATGTCGTTGAAAAAGTGACCGAGGCGATCACGTTTGGTTGCTAAGTATGACGAGTTTTCCGGCGTGCTCTCGGTAATGATTGATACCCGTTCAACAACGCTCAAGCCGTAGCCGGCGATACCACCATATTTTGCGGGATTATTTGTCATCAATCGCAACTCTCTCGCGCCGAGATCGGCAAGAATTTGCGCACCGATGCCATATTCGCGGCTGTCGACTGGCAAACCGAGTTCAATGTTCGCATCAACGGTGTCGAGACCTTCATCTTGTAAAGAATATGCGCGAATTTTATGACCGATGCCGATGCCGCGACCTTCGTGTCCACGCAGATAGACAATGACGCCACGACCTTGCTCTTGTACAGCTCTCATTGCCGTGGCAAGTTGTGGGCCACAGTCGCAACGCCTACTGCCGAAACGTCACCAGTCAGACATTCGCTGTGTACACGGGTGAGCACAGGTTCTGGTGTGCTCAGATCGCCAAGGACAAAAGCCAAATGCTCGATGCCGTCGATCGTGCTGCGATAGGCGACGCAGTCGAAGTTGCCCCACTCGGTCGGTACGTTTGCCGAACCCATGCGCTCGACGAGTCGTTCGTGGTGGCGACGATATTCGATCAAACGAGCAATTGACGAAATCAACAAGCCGTGTTGCTTGGCGAATTTCTTTAGGTCTGGTAGGCGGGACATCGTGCCATCGTCGTTTTGAATCTCGCAAATGATGCCTGCGGGCTCACAACCGGCAAGGCGAGCGAGATCAACGGATGCCTCGGTATGACCTGCTCGCTTGAGCACCCCACCTTCGCGGGCGCGGAGCGGAAAAATGTGACCCGGTCGCGCAAATGCGGCGTGTGCGACTTTCGGATCAGCAAGTGCGCGCAGTGTGGCAGCGCGATCGGCAGCCGAAATGCCTGTTGTTGTGCCCTCAAGAAGATCTACCGAAATCGTGAATGCCGTGCGATGACTTTCGGTGTTGTTGTCGACCATAAGTGGCAGGCGAAGGTCGTCACATCGTTCGCCAGTAAGTGGCGCGACTATGACGCCTGATGTGTGGCGCACGATGAACGCAATTTTTTCGGGTGTTGCGAATTGTGCCGCCATTATTAAGTCGCCTTCGTTTTCGCGGTCTTCATCGTCGACCATAATTACGAGTTCGCCACGCGAGATCGCCGCGATGATGTCCTCGATCGGTGCCAAGTCTGGGTCGTTGCCCGATTTGAGAGTCGTCTGATTTGGTTTGCTCATTTTTTTGTCTCCTGATTCTGCGATATTGGTTCGAGAACTATTTCGAGATCGTCACCTAGTTGCTGTGAAGCGACGATTTTTCCACGCCAGAGTTGGGCCATGGTCGAGATGCCAGTATTTTCGAAAATCGACAATGAATCGTTGCCACCAGTTAGTGCGGGTGCCAGGTGAAAAATATATTGGTTGATTAAATTCTCTCGGTGAAAAGCGGCAGCGACAGTAGGTCCGCCTTCGACAAGTAGTTGCAAGACACCTTGGTTGCCAAGTTCGTCGAGTAAGTCGACGAGCGCACCTCGCCATTGTGTGCAGGGATTGACTCTGGCTGATTTAGTAACTTCGCCGAGAACAATTCGACGGGGTGAGTCGCCTTCGATATCGCGAACAGTCAATCGCGGATCGTCAACACGAACTGTGTTGGCACCCACGAGCACCGCGTCACTCTCGGCGCGAAGTTGTTGCACACGTCTGCGCGCGGTTTCGCCCGTGATCCACATGCTGGTGCCGTCTGGTGCGGCTGTTCTGCCGTCTAAAGTCGACGCCATTTTTAAAACGACGAATGGTCTATTTGTTGTTCGATGATGAATATATGCCTTGAGCTGTGAAGCAACTTCGTCGGCAAGTACGCCAACTTCGACGCTGATGCCTGCTTCGCGCAAGCGAGCGATGCCGCTACCAGAAACTTTGGGATCGGGGTCTGTAATGCCAATTACCGCTCGCGTGATGCCACTGCTAATTATTGCTTCGGTGCACGGACCAGTGCGACCAGTGTGATTGCAGGGTTCGAGCGTTGAAAAGAGTGTGGCGCCGCGCGCGAGTTTGCCGGCAATGGTGAGAGCATTTATTTCGGCGTGCGGGCCGCCGGCGCGGCTGGTTGATCCTTCAAAAATTTCGCCAGATTGCGTGACAACAACTGCGCCGACCCAAGGGTTCGGACGTGAAATTAGGCGTGCGCGATTTGCTGTGTTGATCGCAATTTGCATCACCTGTTGATCGTTCACTGCATCGCTTTCGTCTCGCGAACGACGTGCAGGGTTAGCCAACGGCTC
>RFMT01000031.1 GCA_009927565.1 Acidimicrobiia bacterium | reverse complement strand
AGTTACCGAACCAGCGACTTCTTTGCCCGGGTTCTTCGCGGCCTTTTCGAGGCCTGCTTTCTGACGCAACAAAACAGGTGTCGGTGGAGTCTTCAAAATGAACGAGAACGAACGATCTTCAAAAATCGTGATCTCAACGGGCACAACGGTGCCACTTTGCGATTCGGTTGCGGCGTTGTATTGCTTTACGAAATCCATGATTTGAATACCGTGCGGTCCGAGAGCAGTACCGACCGGTGGTGCCGGTGTTGCCTTGCCCGCAGGAATCTGAATTTTGACAACTGCTTTAATCTCTTTTTTTGCCATGACTGGTTCTTTCTTTTAAGTTTCTATTTAAAGTTTTGCGACTTGACTGAAGTCCATTTCGACGAGAGTTTCTCGACCGAAAATATTGACAAGAACTTTCAACTTCATGTGGTCAGCATTAATTTCTGCAACTTGACCCGAGAAGTCTGCAAACGGACCTTCTTTGACACGCACACCTTCGCCCACTTCGTAGTCGAGTTTTGGTGCCTTGCGCTTTGGTGCTTCTTTGCCGTCGCCTTTTGCTGACAAGAACGTTGCAACTTCTTTACGCGAAAGTGGTGCCGGTGTCTTACCTTTTTGGCTTTGACCTACGAAACCAGTGACGCCAGGTGTATTGCGGATGCAAAACCAAGTTTCATCGTCCATTTCGCAGCGCACGAGCAAATATCCTGGGAAAACTTTTTTCTGAACGTTTGCTTGCGACCCTGCTTAAATTCGACAACGTCTTCCATTGGGATGACGATTTCATAAATGCGATCGGTCAAGTTATATGAAGCGATGCGCGCTCTGAGGTTGGCGTCAACTTTTTTCTCGTAACCCGACTGAGAATGCACGACATACCATTTGCCGGGGCGCAACCACGGGCGATCAACTTCTTCGTCTTCGCCTTCGCCGTTTTCGGTGAGATCAAATGTGGCATCGACTACAGCCGACTCTTCGGTCGGTTGGTCGTGCTCAAGTTGGGTTGTGGTGGTGTCGTCAGTCATTTGATCGGTGCCTAATCTTTATAAAGCCAGCCTGAAAGTATGCCAAATGCAGCGTCCAATCCCCCCACGAAGGCGGTGACAATTACGACGGTGACCAGCACAATTATCGAATAACGGCGAACTTCATGGAATTTGGGCCAGGCGACCTTGCGCATTTCGTCGCGAACTTCGCGGATGTACTGAATTGGGCCAACTCGCTCTTTGGCAACTTGGGCGGCAACCGTCGGTCGAGCCTGGCGAATCGGTGCGCCTTGCTCGTTAACCTCGCCCATTTTTTGCATGGCGCGCTTCTGTTGACGGTTGAGATCCATTGACATATCGGCTTTTCAGCCTATCGGTCATTACTCAAACCTGGCTAAAGGACCTTTCCAGATTGAGTTATAACGACTAATTGTCTTGGTGAATGCGGCGACAAGTTCGGCGCTGCCCTGCTGATGAACCATCGCCATCGCTTCGTCGTAGACCTTTTCATCTTTTTCAAGAGCCGTCCATCGATAGTTTTGCCCCATTTTGGGGCCATCGGCGATATTTTTTCTCGGAATTGCGTTCTGGCGCATTATTTTCTTCATTCCTTTT
>RFMT01000032.1 GCA_009927565.1 Acidimicrobiia bacterium | reverse complement strand
ATGTTCGCAGCGTTGCCGCGTAAGACCGCATATGCCCTCAAGGCACTCGTTGAACAACGTGAAGCGGCATAAAGAATTAATCAAAACTAATTAATTAACAAATAAAAGGAGAAACAAAAATGGCACTAACAAAAGATCAGATTCTTGACGGAATCTCAGAACTCACAGTTCTTGAACTCAAAGATCTTCTCTCGGCATTCGAAGAGAAGTTCGGTGTAACAGCAGCAGCCCCAGTGGCCGTTGCAGCAGCCGGCGGTGCAGCACCAGCAGCAGATGCAGGCGCAGAAAAAGACGAGTTCACAGTCATCCTGAAAGATGGTGGCGCCCAGAAGATCGCCGTCATCAAGGCAGTGCGTGAACTGACACAACTCGGCCTCAAAGAAGCCAAAGACCTTGTCGATGGCGCACCGAAGCCAGTTCTAGAAAAGGCCAGCAAGGACGACGCCGCGAAGGCGAAAGCCAAGCTTGAAGAGGCCGGCGCAACCGTCGAACTCGCTTAATAACTCGCTCTCGGCGCCTGGGTCTTCCGGGCGCCTTGAACGCGCATTTTGGTCTTCGGGTTGGTGAGTTTCTTGTATTCACCGATAGGCTCGTAGACCGCCGTGCAATGCCCATTGAGTGATTCAAAAAAATTTCTCAGCGGGCATTTCACTCTAATTTTTCTGCTTGCCAATTTCTAACCTTAGGAGTACACTCGTGGCCCTTCGTGCTGATGCACGCGAACGTTATTCGTTCGCAACACTTTCCGATGCAATGGAAATCCCGAACTTAATTGGTGTTCAACGTGAAAGTTTCGAGTGGTTTCTAACTGAAGGTTTGCGAGAGGTCTTTGAAGATATTTCTCCGGTCAAGGGTGTAAGCGATGACTTGCAGCTCGAACTGACATTTGATCCAGACGATGCTGATCTAAACCCAAAACCAAAATTCACCGAAGCCGAGTGTCGCGATCGTGACATGACGTATTCGGTTCCAAAATTCGTCAAGGCGAAGTTTTTGAACCGTCCGACTGGTGAAATCAAAGAGCAGACAGTCTTCATCGGTGACTTCCCGAAGATGACTGACAAAGGTACTTTCATTATCAACGGCACCGAGCGTGTTGTAGTTAGTCAATTGGTGCGTTCGCCAGGCGTAATTTTCGAACCAGGTGAGCGGTTTCGTTTGCGTAACCTGTCGAAGTATCAGCTCGTAAAAGGCACGATTCACCCAAGTCGAGGAGAGTGGCTCGAGTTCGACGTCGAGCACAAGCCAGGCAAAGAAGTAACCGCCGGCACCCGCGTTGCGCGCAAGCGTCGCATGGGCATCTTCACGATCATTCGTGCACTCGGCTACGACGAAATCAATGCCCCGGGTTTCATCGATCGTTTTGTCAACTACTTTGACTTCCTTGAAGATCAGTGGCGTCGTGAGAAAGTTGTTGCCCCGACCCGCGAAGAAGCGTTGCTTGAAATTTACAAGCGTGCTCGACCAAGCGAACCGCAGAACGTCGAAGCAGCTCGTGTTTATTTCGAGCAGGCTTTCTTTGGTGTGCGTTACAACTTGTCACGTGTCGGTCGCTACAAATTGAACCGCAAACTTGGCGGCGAGTTGAAGAAGATTCAAGAAATGTTCGGTCTCAAGGTCGGACCAGAACTTGGCAAACTCGATTTGCCAACTGAAGATCAAGATGTTTTGAGTCGCTGCGAAGTTTTGGCGACAATCAGTTACATGTTGCATCTTGTGAAGCAAGAGCCTGGTTATCGCCTTGACGACCAAGACCACTTCGCAAACCGTCGAATTCGTTCAGTAGGCGAGTTGATTCAGAACCAGGTTCGCATCGGTCTTTCGCGTATGGAGCGCGTGGTTCGTGAGCGAATGACAACTCAAGACTCTGAGGCGATCTCGCCACAGACTTTGATCAACGTTCGCCCAGTTGTGGCTGCAATCAAAGAGTTTTTCGGCACATCACAGTTGTCGCAATTCATGGACCAAGTCAACCCATTGTCTGGTTTGACTCACCGCCGCCGACTTTCGGCACTCGGACCTGGTGGTCTTAGTCGTGAGCGTGCGGGCTTCGAAGTTCGAGACGTTCACTTCTCGCACTACGGCCGTATGTGCCCGATTGAAACGCCAGAAGGTCCGAACATCGGTCTGATCGGCGCGCTCTCAACTTATGCACGCGTTAATCCGTTTGGTTTCATCGAAACGCCATATCGCCGAGTGCGCGGCGGCATTGTGACCAGCGAAATCAAATACATGGCGGCCGACGAAGAAGAAAACTACGTCGTTGCTCAGGCGAACACACCAATTTTGCCAGACGGTCGTTTGCGTGACGAGAACGTGCTCGTGCGCCGTTCACCGCAGGCGGCAAGTTTGGAAGATCTGAAAAAGATGCTCGAAGCAGAAAGCTTCTTCGGCGCAACGACGGACATCGGTTATGTAACACCGGCAGAAGTCGACTTCATCGACGTTTCACCAAAGCAGATTGTTTCGATTGCTACGGCGTTGATTCCGTT
>RFMT01000349.1 GCA_009927565.1 Acidimicrobiia bacterium | reverse complement strand
GGTTATTGAGCAATATCGGTGTCTGTGACGTCGTCTGAGTCAGTTGCAAAACCTGCATCTGGCGCAGACTCAACTGCTTGCGCAATCGCATCGCCGGCTGTGTCAACGGCTGAGTCAGAATCTGCTTGGTCAGCAACAAGTTCAGTTTCGGCTTCATCAATCGGCTCATCGTCGGCGACGTAGTTGCCTTGCAAGCCCGCCAAATATGCGGCTGGGTCGGCTTCGTCATCGCTCGAGTAATAAGGCATCGGCACATAATCTGGCGCGCTGACATCAAACAGGTTGTAGCGATCCATGCCGGTACCAGCAGGGATCAACTTACCGATGATGATGTTTTCTTTCAGGCCAACCAAATGATCTGACTTGCCATCGATCGCCGCTTCTGTGAGAACACGAGTCGTCTCTTGGAAAGATGCCGCTGACAACCACGACTCGGTTGCCAAGATGCCTTGGTGATACCCATCAATTCTGGGCGACCTTCGGCTGGTTTCTTTCCTTGTTCAACGATTGCGCGGTTGACGTCACGGAACTCTTTCGAGTCTGCGCGATGGCCTGGCAAGAAATGTGTGTCGCCAGGTTCTTGAACGCTTACGCGTCGTGTCATCTGACGAACGATCAATTCGATGTGCTTGTCGTGAATCGCTACACCTTGGTCGCGATAAACCCTTTGCACTTCTTCAACCAGGTATTGCTGAGTTTCACGAATGCCCTTGATCTGCATCAGTTCTTTTGGATCTAATGGACCGTCAGTGATTCGATCTCCCGCTTCAAGGTTTTGTCCGTCTTTTACGAGTGGTCGGCTACCAGTTGGCAAGATGATCTCAATTTCTTGACCTTGATCGTCAATGAACTTGATCGGTATGCCCTTGCCTTCGTCTTCGAGAATTCGTACAACACCGGTAACAGGCACAAGTCGTGCCGAGCCCTTCGGGTTACGAGCTTCGAAAAGTTCTACAACGCGTGGCAAACCACCTGCGATGTCCTTACCTGCAACACCACCAGTGTGGAAGGTACGCATTGTCAACTGAGTACCAGGCTCACCGATTGACTGAGCAGCAATAACACCTACTGCTTCACCCAATTCAATGTCTTTGCCAGTTGCCAGCGATCGTCCGTAACACTTGGCGCAAACACCAACTTCAGCATCACAGGTCAAAACTGAACGCACACGCACACGAGTGACCTTCGGGTCATTGCGCAGCGTTGCCATCTCTTCATCGCCGACGATCGTGTTGCGTGGCATGACCGAACCATCGCTCAGTTCAATGTCATTGAGCAACGCACGACCAAACAACTTTGTCTCAAGGTATGAGCGTGTGTTGGCAGTATCAGCCGCAACGTTTTCTACCCAAACACCAAGAGTCGTGCCACAGTCATCTTCACGAACGATCAGTTCTTGTGCC
>RFMT01000025.1 GCA_009927565.1 Acidimicrobiia bacterium | reverse complement strand
CCGAAAGCGGAACCTGCGAACGCACGATTTGTGCATTTCCATTGGCTTCCATGCCTTCGATTCGGCCACGGCGGCTTGAAAGGTCGCCGATTACGTCGCCCATGTAGTCCTCAGGAGTTACTACTTCTACGGCCATAATCGGCTCAAGAAGTATCGGGCGAGCCAACTGAGCAGCCTTTCGGAACACCATTTGACCGGCAATCTTGAATGCCATTTCACTTGAGTCAACATCGTGGTACTGACCGTCAACCAACGAGACTTTGACGTCCACAGTTGGGTAGCCGGCGAGCACACCAGAGTCAAGAGCTGATTGAATGCCTTGGTTTACCGGCTGAATGTATTCACGCGGAATTCGACCACCGGTGATCTCGTCTTCAAACTGATAACCGCCACCTGGGCCACTTGGCTCGATCGTTACTTTGACAACCGCGAACTGTCCCGAACCACCAGTTTGCTTAATGTGTCGGTATTCGATGTTCTCAATCTTCTTCGTGACAGTTTCGCGATATGCAACTTGTGGCTTACCAACAGTTGCATCAACGGCGAACTCGCGTTGCATTCGGTCTACGAGAATTTCAAGGTGCAACTCGCCCATTCCTGAAATAACTGTTTGACCAGTTTCTTCGTCAGTTCGAACTCTGAATGTTGGGTCTTCATCTGACAATGATTTCAACGCTTTACCGAGCTTGTCTTGATCGTTCTTTGTCTTTGGTTCAATAGCCACGTGAATTACCGGCTCAGGGAAAATCATTCGCTCAAGCACGATCGGGTCGCCTCGATCACAAAGTGTGTCACCAGTAGTTACGTCTTTAAAACCAAGACCAGCGACGATGTCGCCCGCCATTGCGAACTCGATGTCTTCGCGTTGGTTCGCATGCATTAGCAACAAACGACCGACACGCTCGCGCTTTTCTTTCACCGAGTTATAAACCTCGTCACCTTTGGTGATGGTGCCCGAATAGACCCTGAAATATGTCAAGCGACCAAACGGATCTGCCACGATCTTGAAAGCAAGTGCCGAGAACGGCGCTTTCTCATCGGCTTGGCGAGTCAGTGTCTCGTCGCCGTTTACGCTTGTGCCGTTTGCTGCCGGAATATCGAGCGGACATGGCATGTAATCAACAACCGCATCAAGCATTTGCTGCACGCCTTTGTTCTTGAATGCCGAGCCACAAAGAATCGGCACAAAACTGAAAGCCAAAGTGCCTTTACGAATGCCCGCACGAAGATCTTCTTCAGTCAAATCATCGGACGCCAAGAACTTCTCCATCAGTTGTTCATCTTCAGATGCAACAAGGTCAAGAAGTTCGGCGCGATATTGCTTGGCTTTGTCGAGGTATTCAGCCGGGATATCTACTTCGCGATAAGGCGAATCTTTCTCGTCGCCATCCCAGACGATTGCCTTCATCTTTACGATGTCGATTAGTCCTTTGAAGTTGGCCTCACCACCATATGGCAATTGCAAAACTGCCGGCACGGTCTGCAATCGGTCTTTGATCATGTCGAGAGTGCGATAGAAGTTCGCGCCGGTGCGGTCCATTTTGTTGATGAAGCACATTCGCGGAACCTTGTATTTGTTTGCCTGGCGCCATACTGTTTCGGTTTGTGGCTCGACGCCTGCAACTGAGTCGAACACTGCAACTGCGCCGTCAAGAACGCGCAAAGATCGCTCTACTTCAATTGTGAAGTCAACGTGACCAGGAGTGTCGATGATGTTGATGCGATGTCCGCGCCAAACCGCGGTCGTCGCAGCCGAAGTAATGGTGATGCCGCGCTCTTGCTCTTGCACCATGAAGTCCATAACGGCTGCACCTTCGTGCACTTCACCAATTTTGTAGGTCTTTCCGGTGTAGTAAAGAACTCGCTCTGTTGTTGTCGTCTTGCCGGCGTCAATGTGCGCCATAATGCCGATATTTCGGTATTTCTCAAGTGGATACTCGCGTGATGGCATGGGGATGTACCTATTAACTTGTTCTGCTGATTACCAGCGGTAGTGAGCGAACGCTTTGTTCGACTCGGCCATCTTTTGCATGTCTTCGCGCTTCTTCATCGACGCGCCAAGACCATTTGATGCATCCATCAATTCACTAGCCAAACACTCAGCCATAGTTTTCTCACGACGGCTACGTGCGTTCTCAACAATCCAACGAATTGCAAGTGTTGTTGCACGACGTGGTCGCACTTCGACTGGCACTTGATAAGTCGCGCCACCAACGCGACGACTTCGAACTTCAAGGGGCGGCTTCACATTGTCAACAGCGCGCTTGACCGCAGTGAGGGGTTCGGCGCCCATTTTTGTTTCCATTACTTTCATCGCGTCATAGACAATTGACTCGGCGATGCTCTTCTTGCCGTGCAACATAACTTTGTTGACGATCTGAGTTACGAGTGCTGAACGATAAACCGGATCTGCTGCGAACTCGCGACGAGCGACTGGACCTTTACGTGGCATGAACTATTCCCTTACTTTTTCTTCGCGCCGTAACTGCTGCGAGATTGCTTGCGATCTTTTACACCAGCGGCATCAAGTGCGCCACGAATAACTTTGTAACGAACACCTGGCAAATCGCGCACACGGCCACCGCGAACGAGCACGATCGAGTGCTCTTGCAAATTGTGACCTTCACCCGGAATGTAAGCCGTGATTTCGACACCGCTCGTCAAGCGCACACGGGCAACTTTGCGTAGTGCCGAGTTTGGTTTCTTAGGAGTAGTCGTGAAAACGCGAGTGCAAACGCCACGACGCTGAGGTGAACCTTTGAGCGCAGGAGTCTTAGTCTTCG
>RFMT01000250.1 GCA_009927565.1 Acidimicrobiia bacterium | reverse complement strand
GGTGATCTGCGCGGTTGACCGTGGCATGGTCAAAGGTATGTTGACCGCTCTTTACGGTGAAACGAACCCAGAACTTTCGTCATCGCTGCCAATGGGTGACACGTTTTGCGCAACGACAATTTGATTCGCAACTTGTTTTTTAAATAGTTTTCAGTCGCCCCAAAATCTTTGTTCTAAAAACGGGTCTCCGTACATGTGGTAACCATTTTCTTCCCAAAACCCAGGAGCATCGCCCGCCATCAGCTCTAATCGGCGCAACCATTTTGGTGATTTCCAAAAATACAGTTGAGGAATCAAAAGTCGCACCGGTCCACCATGAATTGGATCAATATCTTCGCCCTCATAGGCATAAACGACGAGAGAATCATCGCGCATGATGTCTGCGAGCGGCAGATTTGCGGTGTAACCATATTCAGCGTGCCCCATTACATGGGTCGCGGTGTCAGAAATATTGGCGCGATCAAACAAGTCACGCACGCGCACACCAGTCCAAGTCGTATCGAACTTTGACCATTTTGTGACACAGTGGATATCTGTAGTTAATTTCGTAGACGGCATCGCGCGAAGTTCGTCGAACGAAATCGTGAACGGTTTTTCGACAAGCCCATCAACTGTCAAGCTCCATTCGCCTGGCTTATATGTCGGCACTTCGCCGACGTGCAAAACCGGGAATCGATCGGTCAGATATTGACCGGGAGGAAGACGAGACTTGTCGTAACCTTTGGCCTCTAATTCATCGCGATTACGATCAAAAAATCCCATTGGTTAATTCTGCCTTAAATCTTGCGTCGATGAACTCTTTCAATTCAAACATAGATACATTTTTGCTGTGACTATTTATATAGTTCGCCATGCCAAGGCGGGCAAACGAAGCGAGTGGCACGACGATGACGATTTGAGGCCGCTAAGCCCAACTGGTTGGAAACAAGCCGAACTTATCGCCGAGCGTCTCAAAAATCTTTCGATAACCAGCCTGATTTCAAGTCCAGCAACTAGGTGCATTCAAACACTCGAACCCTTGGCAAAAATGACAAAACTCAGTGTGCAGGTCGACAAACGACTTTTTGAGCACGGCGATGTCGCCGACATGCTTGAAATTGCGCAAGACGTTGAAGATTCGGCGGTGCTTTCTAGCCACGGCGACATGATCCCTGAGTTGATCAAAGCTCTTGAACGACGCGGAATGAAAGTCAATTCAAAACCGGACTGGCGCAAAGCCTCGGTCTGGGTTGTCGAGCGCACGAACCGTGGCTTTACGTCGGCCACTGCTTGGCCACCTCCACAGATAGAAGACTAAAAATCAATTGTCTAGTGCGGCGTCGACCTCGGCGACAATCGAATCAACAAAACTTTTTACTTCTGCTGGCGGATTTTTTTCAGAGCAAATCGTCAATTGCTCTTTTGCACCTTTCGCATCGTCGTTCAAGCGAAATAGCGTGATGCCCAGAAAACAACGGGCGTCAGGGTAATTCGGGTCAAGCGCAATTGCGCGCTCGAGATCGCTCGACGCCGAAGTGAACGCAAGTTTCTTTACATCATCACCAGCGCTGCGAGAAATAAGTACGAGTAGCCAAGCCCGATATGTCAAAGCCTCGACATTGTCCGGGTCGACTTCAAGCACTTGCGTATAAAGTTCGATCGCAACTTTTGGATCGACAAAATTTGTTGCTCTGGCGCGCGAGAGAATCGACGCGGTCGAATCTTCGATTGAGCCTGCAAGCGAGTCGCCAGCAAGCCTTTGCCCAGATTGTTGCGCCACAAACCAACCACAAGAGCCGGCCACCGCAAGAACAATGAACAAAGTGAAGAGCGTGCGACGCAGATTTCGCTTCTTCGGCGCATCTGTCGCGACGACACTCAAATCCGAAAAAATCTGCGACTGTGAAGTTGAATTCTCAATCTGCTTAATGATCGAAGCCGCTCTTGACACATAATCTCTGCGCAATGATTCGTAATCTTGATCGTCGATGTCTTTAAATCTGTGTTCGCGCTCGAGGTCACGCAACGAGTTGAGTAGAAAATCGCGCTGCTCTTGCAGTTCGGCCAGCGATTCTGAACTATTGCTCATCAGCGTTTGTGTTTAGTGCACGAGCAACAAGTTGCTCGTCATGAATGGTCGGAGACTCGGGTTTATTGCCACGCCACTTGTTGAAAGCCGAATAAAGCAAGAAGATCGCAAAGACCAGAGCTGCAACGGGCAGGGCCCAAACAAGAGCGTCAACACCAGTCGCACGCGGCACCAACAACACCTCGCCACCAAAGCGCTGCTCGATGTAGCTCAGTATTTGCTCGTCGGTGCGCAAACCTGCCGAAACTTGGCGCGCAACCTCCGCTCTTATTGCCTCGGCCGCCGCGGCACGCGAAACAAAAACGCTCTCACCAGAGCAAGTGGGGCACGCCAAAACAGAAGTCAAAGAATCTATGCGATCTTGTTGAGTCTGCGGACCGCCAGTGCGAGTGGCTCCGAAAACAAGAAGTACGGCAACAAGCAGAAACATCGCCAACCAAACTGACTTGCGAGTTTTCATGACGTGAAACCGTCGCGTAATTTGTTTACTTGCTCAGACAACAGACCGGGGCTCAGTTCGCCTGTGATGCGCAATCGAACCAACCCATTCGGATCAATGATCCAAGTTTCCGGCACTCGCGCAACACCGAATGCGACCGCGATTGCACCATTGTCGTCTTTGACCTTTTGCCAGTCGCCGCCGTTCTGATTGAAGAAGTTTCGAACTGCATCTGAACTGTCGTCATTAATGATTGTGTATATCTCGGCAGCATTCGGATTCACCAATTCAGAGTTCGCGAAATCAACCAACAGGTCATGCTCGTTAATGCATGGCACACAAGTTGAGTTAAAAAAGTTCAAAACGACCCACGAGCCCTTGCGACGCTCCAAAACAAATTGCTCGCCGTCAATTGTTTCGCTAGTAACAGAAGGAGCCGGTTGTCCGAGAAGCGGAGACCGCGCAACGACGTCTTGGTCAGGGTCAGCGACCACCAGAACGACGAAAAACATCGCGATAACGACGCCGACGATTGTTGAAACGATCTTGACGAGGTTGTTTGACTTCATGATGCGGCAACTTCGACTGGGGCACTAGTTGCATCTGTCGGTTTACGACGACGACCAGGAAATGCCGCAAGCACTGTGCCGACGGCCATCAGCGCTGTGCCGATCCACAGCCAAATAATCATCGGCTTTACGAAAACTTTTATTCGCGCCTCGTTGGCATCTTGACGAACCGGTGGTTCAAGAGTCAGATAAATGTCTGTGGTCAGCGATGTGCGCACCGAAGGCGTACCTACATTCATACCGATGCGCGTGTATTTAGTTATTGCTGGTGCATAGATCTTTTTGCCATCCACGAGCACAAGCGCTTTGACACTGATACTGCGGTCATCGCGAACCTCAACGACATCTGTCAATTCAAAAGTGTGTCCCGAAAAATTTGCTTCGACATTTGCGACCAGCGACAATTCTTGGCTCTTGCTGAAACTATTTGAAGCGCCCAAGGCAACCGCGATCAAAATCACGCCAAGGTGCACGATCATGCCACCGTTGGCGCGACCAACCAGCCCACGCCATCCTTGCCGACGTGTTGCCAAGACAACTTGACGCATCGCAGCGCCAGCCGAGACACCGCCCAAAGTAAAGGTCAGAAGTGGCGCAAGACCATAAGCGCCGAGCAACAAACTCGCGACGAGTGCAGCAACGCCACACCATGCTGGCCAAAAAAGTCGTTCACGCAAAGTTTCAGTGGATGCTTTTCGCCATGGCAAAACAGGCGCAATCGCCATCAATGTCAACAGCGCCAAACCTATTGGCATCGAAAGTTTGTCAAAGAACGGTGCGCCAACCGCGATCTGACGATTCTGCAGTGCTTCAATAATTAGCGGAAACACGGTGCCCAATAAAACGACGAATGCGAACACCGCAAACAACACATTGTTTGCCAAGAATGCCGCTTCTCGCGACAGCGGTGAGTCGATAAAACCAGGACTGCGAAGTTTGTCGCCACGCCAGCCGATTAGGCCGATTGAAACTACGAGCACTACCGCGAACAACCCCAAGAACCACGAACCGATGCTGCTTTCACTAAACGCATGAACGCTGTTCAATACTCCCGATCGAGTTAAAAAGTGCCCAAAATTGTCAAACTAAAAGTTGCGACAAGAAGCGAAATGTTCCAGACCCGCAACATGCCACGGCGCTCTTGCACCAAGACCGAGTGAATGTATGCGGTACCCGTGATCCACGGCAAAAGCGAAGCGTTTTCGACCGGGTCCCATGCCCATACGCCGCTCCATCCCAAAACTTCATAACTCCACCAACTGCCAAGTGCAATGCCAAACGTTAAAAATCCCCACGCGAAAAGCGACCAACGACGAGTTGCAACAAGCCATCCTTCACCGACGCGACCCGTAATCAATGCTGCGACCGCAAAGGCGAACGGCACAGTCACGCCGACGTATCCGAGATACAAAATTGGCGGATGAAACATCACCAAAATGTGATTCTGCAAAAGCGGGTTCGGGCCGGGGCCGTCGAGTACGCCTGGCGCTCCAACAGCGAATGGATTCGCTGGGAAAAATGAAACCAAGAAGAAGAATGCCGAGACAACAAACATCACACCGAGCGCCCACGACGCGATGAGGTCTTGCATGCGTTTGCGAACCCAAAACGAAACTGCAGCGGTATAGCCGGCCAAAACCAAAACCCACATCAAGATCGAACCCTCGAGCGCGCTCCAAACTGCAGCGAAGTTATAGAGAGCCGGTGTTGACCACGAACCGACTTTCTGCACATACGCAAGTGAAAAGTCGCGAGTGATCATCGCGTACTCCATAGCCGCGAATGCACCGACTGCGGCCGCCAGCGAAAGCGTCGCAAATCTCGGGATTAGTCGAATGATTTGTTGGTCGTTACGGCGCGCACCTGTAAACGCTGCAAATGCACCGAAAACTGCACCGATGAAACCAACTAATAGAAATGCACGACCGACCGTGCCGCTTATCCCTGCGCTTGCGAACATGCCGCGCTCCCAGAAGAGTTAAGACGATCGGCGTTTTTTTCTGCATACTCATTCGAGTGCTTAACTTCGATGCGATTCGATTCGAAGGTACCGTCAATCATGCGACCGTGCGCCACAACCGAAATGCACTCTTGAAATACTCCACCTGGGTCGCCTGCGTAAACAACATTTATTGATTTGTTATTGAAACTCATCACAAAACTAGTTTTGCCACCAGTTTTTTGTAGAGAACCTTGTTCGACTGTGCCCTGCACTCGTAACCGAGTCGACTCTTTGCAACCACTGCGAACACCAATCTCGTCAACATTGCAGTAATAGTCGATCGCCGACGTCAGAAACTGAGTGACGATGACTATGCCGCCCAGACCAACCAATGAAAGAAGAACGATCGGCAACCACCTGCGTGGTTTTCTCGATGTTTCTGAGGTTCTTGGCGTTAGGTCCACTACAGCCAGGTCTTATCTTTCTCGTCGACAGACTGAGATGATTCTTTAGCGCGACGCAACGTCACAAAAGCAAAAACCAAGATTGCGCCAAGCGTTACGAAATATGAGCCAAGGATAAAACCAGCGTCTTTCATCTACCTCACTGATCCTTCGGTCTTCCGTGCAGCAATTGCCGCATCAAGACCTTGTCGATTGGCAATATCAACAAGCAACATTGTGCGCTGACGATGCAAGACGAGCCAAACGAACACAAGTGTGAAGGCAACGACACCGCTGAACAAAGTGAACAGCATAAGATCATCCATCTTTACATCACCGTTCGGATTCAAAACCGTTGCACCTTGATGCAGACTGCGCCAAAGTACCACACTGAAATGTACGAGCGGTATCTCGAGAACCGCCAGCATCGCGACAACAGCCGAACGACGAGCACGTTGTTCGGCAGAACCCTCGAGTCGGCGCACAGCGAGATAACCGACATAAGTAACGAATAGAAACGCGGTCGTCGTCAAGCGCGGATCCCATTGCCAAAACTCACCCCAGGTCAATCGACCCCACAAACTTCCGGTGATCAGCGTGATCGCCATGAACATCACACCTACTTCGGCAGAGGCGCCAGCGAACCGATCAAAACCCATTGAATGTTTCTTGCTGATCAACCAACTTGCTGATGCGACGGCCGTGAAAATAAATGCAAGATATGCAATCCAGGCTGATGGCACGTGCACATACATAATTCGCACCGACTCGCCCTGCACCACGTCTTGTGGGGTCAGAATCAAACCACTGACGACCACCCAGACCATCACCAAGATCGCTAATGCGCCGATTACTTTTGTCGCACGCGTGCCAGTCGCTGATGTACGTTGCAAAACTTGCGACATCAAAACACCTCTCCACAACCGATTTTCACGAATCTAAAACTATTCATCTATAAGCGACCCAAAAGCCAACGACCCGCCTACACCGAAAACTGCAGCGAATACCGCGAGTAATCCAATCCATGCCCATCCTTCTGAAGTTTGCGCACCGCCACTGCCGAACGCCGCTTCAGTGGCCCTCGTCGCTGCGATTAACACGGGTGCCACTACCGGCAACAACAACAAAGGAAGCAAAGTTTCGCGACCTTTTGCGCCAGCGGTGAGACCGCCATAAAGAGTACCAACGAAGGCCAATCCGCTGGTTGCGCAAAACACACAAGTGACCAACAACACCACACCGGTCGCATTCACGTCGACCCTATATAAAACGAGAGCGCTAAAGATAAGAACTATTTCAAGCGCAACTAATTTTGCCGCTAGTGCAATTGCTTTGCCAAAAAAGACTGCCGACAATTCAATGCCGGCAACTCTCAACGAATCAAGCGCACCGTCGGCAGTGTCGATCGCAAAAGACCGCTGAACAATTATCAACAATGAAAACAATGTCGCCAGCCAAACCAGGCCACCGGCCACACGCTGCAGTACGTCGTCGTTGTCGAGCGCAAAGGCAAACATCACCATCACCAGACCAGCGAATGGCAGAACCTGATTAGTGACGACACGGCTGCGCAATTCAATTTGAACGTCTTTTAAAAATACGGCTGTGACAACTTTGCCTTTACTGACAGGCATTGAAGAATCAGACTTCATGATTCGGTCACCAACCCACCTGCAACCATCAAAGATCGTGTTGCCAAATTTCGTGCACGATCAATTTCGTGGGACGCAAACATGACAGTTGCACCTGCCTCGCGCGCGGCTCGCAATGTCTTGTCTAGTTCATCGCGACCTTGCGTGTCGAGACCAGCATGCGGTTCGTCAAGCAACCACAATTGCGCTCGGCGCACGATCAACGTCGCCAAAGCACAACGGCGCTTTTGCCCTGCCGAAAGATTTGCCACGCGCGTTGTACACAAGCGATCAGACAATCCCATGATCTGCATTGCAGTCTTCACGTCTTGATCAGATGTACCTATCAGCCGCGACCAAAACGACATATTTTCTTCGACCGTCAAGTCATGAAATAACCCGTTGGCGTGACCGAGCAAACCAACTTTCTTGCGCACCGAAAATCGGTCGCTCGTCAAGTCGCAACTCAAAACGTTCGCTGAGCCACGAACTATCGGCAACAATCCCGCGCATGTTCGCAACAAAGTGGTTTTACCGGCACCGTTTGGCCCTTGCAACAAAACTATTTCGCCGCGTGAAATCTCAAAAGTCGCACCGGCAAGAGCAGGAAAATTGTCATAGACGACAACCACATCAGAAAAACTGACAATCATCACTCGCCCTTAAATTTGGCAGCGCGTTTTTCTAAGAATGCTGCACGACCTTCTTCGACATCTTTGCTCGCCCACGCAAAGTCTCTTGTCCAGCGCACGATCTCGTTGATCTCTGGTTCTTGAGACGACGCGTTCAGAGCGGTCTTGTGACCCGCAATCGAGAGTGGCGCAAGCGCGGCAATTTCACGAGCCCAATCGAGCGCCGCATCGAGATCGCCGATTCGATGCACTGCTCCAAGATTCGCAAGTTCATCGCCCGAAAAATTTTGTGCAGCAAGCAACATTGCCCTGGCAACCGGCCACGAGCACTCACGGGTCAAACGCTCGACGGTCCAATGGTTTACAACCAGGCCTAGTCGAGCCGCTGGTACACCAACAACTGCTCGTGCCGTTGCCACACGCAAGTCACAAGAAATTGCAAGTTGTGCACCCGCACCAAGTGCGTGACCATCAATAGCCGCGATCGTTACGCATTGTGAGGTTGCTAATTGAATCAACAAATTGTGTAACGCATCAGTGAATTCGACTTCTCGCACTCCCGAAAGATCTGCACCTGAACAAAAAGTGTTTTCCGCACCCGTCAACACAATGACTCGGATCGATTGCGCTTCGGCTTGCTTTAGAGCGCTTGCCAATTCAGCCAAAGTCTCTCGATCAACGGCGTTCTTGCGTTCAGGTCGGTCAATTGTGGCAATCAGCACCGATTCTCTTGATTCGAGTTTCAGTGCCATCGACGAGCGCCCCGTAACATAAACACAACGCTATGGATTCTCGCACACAACCCGATAATTCAAACCACCCAAATCATGCGTCAAATCACGACCCAATTCTCGTCAAACGAGCCTTAATTTCGAATTGGGCCAAGCGCGCTACAAACCTGGGTTATTCATTGTTCGGTGTCTCGATGATCGCTGTTATCTGGGGCGTGATCGTCGATTTCACACCTATCACAAGTCGCGTCGCCACAATTTCACTAATTGGCGGATGCG
>RFMT01000051.1 GCA_009927565.1 Acidimicrobiia bacterium | reverse complement strand
TATATCGCCTTGTTTTCCCGGCGAACAGACGTGATGAGTGGGGATGCCCAATTGTCGGCGATGCTGTCTAACTATCAAATTTCAGACTTTGGAAAGACTCTTAGTTTGCGTTCTGACTTGCTTTTTGGAGCTGGCGGGTTGCAAGGTGGTTTCTTGTTTTGGCTCGATCCGGTCTCGGTCATCGGATCAATCGGAGGTTCGACTTATAACCACTTTTTAGTGGCGCTGGTTTGTTCGGTAGTCGTTTTTGTCTTAGCGGCAAAAGTCTTTGAACCTTTGATGTGTCGTGGATCGCTGGCATCTCTGCGGCGATCTTCACTTCTATCGCAACTCTTTGGGGTTACTCGGTGGCCTTAGTTGATAACGAATTGTTTGGCCATGTACCTCAATATGCTTCGCTACTAATAGTCTCGCTTGTGATCTTGGCTTGTTTCTTGCAAGTGAATGCCGAGAATCGCGTGCGAGATTTGGTCTTTGGTCTGGGGTTTGTGTTCGCAGTTCTATTTATGTTTGTGGTATTGCCACACCTATTAGTCACTTCATTGCCGTTATTGATAATCGTTGGTGCAACTTCAATGCTCAAGTTGATTGCTCGGAGAGACCATCGGGCCTTTATTAGTCGCTTTGTGGTGTTGACTCTGACAACACTTCTATTGTTTGTGTTGAAAGCGCCAACATTTATGAACGGCTTTTATCGTTACACAGCCGCCTCAGAGATGCCCCTAAGTGCTTATAACCAGCCACAGATATGGCCGCTTCATAAATTCGTATTTGAAGCCTTCTTTCCTACTCCTTCGGCTGAGGGAAATCATGTGTTTCAAGTCATTTGCTTTTTCGTCTTGTCGATCTACTTAGTTCGGGGCGTCGTAAGGCCTAAACGACGAAATGACGTCTGGGCTATGGCTGTTATCGGGGCAGCATTTTTATTGGCTTATCGCGTCTGGCAATCGACTTGGGAGTTCGAGAGTGGTCCGCGAATCAGCTATTTCATTTGGATGCTTAGCCCACTGTATGCAATAGCCATCACTTCTATATTCTCAGACGTCGCTCAGAATAATATTCGAAATGCCTACAGCAGATTAAAACAAAAAAGCAATTTGCTAGCCCCATTTCTGGCCGCGGTTGTCGTGATTGCGTTGTTAGTTTCGCCATTGACATCGCTCAGGTTCTCACTTCAAGAACCAAAACCACGCTCGCTTGATGCACTCAGTGTGCACCTGAACTTCTTGATCGTGTTTCAGTTCTTGATGGTGGACATTTCGTGGTCGAGTGGCATACGTGCTTCAGGAACCCGACTATCCATTGAATATTTCTGGAAGAATCCCACTTTTGAATGAATATTCCCACACGCTGACGCCGTTGGCGTTTAAATTTTATGAGAAGTTTCTTCTCGACGATGATTCACCGCAGTTGCGAAACCGATTTGTGTTTGGTCTTAAGAATTTTGACTTCTACCGCATGGTTGGAGTGCGTTATCTCGTCGTTTCGAAGAGCGCATATGAACCACGAAGTCAAACTCTGGCGAATGAAAACATCACAATTAGCCCGCTTGATGATGAAAATATACTGCTTGATTTGGGTCAACCTAATCTCGGTACGTACTCACCAGTCGCGGTTAGACATGCAGATTCTTTAGCCGCCACTTTTGATCTAATCGACAGCGATTCATTCGATCTAATGAAGTCTGTCGTTGTTGAGGGTGATGTGCCCACAGATTTGGTCGCGGCCACTCAGGCAAAATTCGAATTTTCAGATGGCGATGTCTCAATTTTCGCTGAATCTCCAGGCCGTTCAATGATCTTGTTGCCAATTGAATTCAGCCGTTGCTTGGCGATTGATTCGAACGGTGAGAGTATTGCTGGTGCGACAATTGTTCGCGCCAATGGATTTTTGACTGCGCTAGTTTTTGAC
>RFMT01000321.1 GCA_009927565.1 Acidimicrobiia bacterium | reverse complement strand
CGAAACCACCCCAACTGAGTGGAAGCGTCAAATAGAAGCACTTGTTAAATCGGTCGGTGGGGTCGGAGTTCGGTGGCTGTCGATCTATCCATACTCAGGACACGCAAATGCGACCGAGCGTACGGAGATTTGTAATTCGATCATCTCTGTTTTTGGCGGGCAGCGCTCGGGAGATCGTGTTTCAGTGATCGGCGACCATGGCTTGATAGTCGTAGTCGACACGTGCGCAAGCGGTCAAGAGCGATTTGTAAACGCGGTAGCTCAATTGAGCACTAGTCAAGAAATAGATGAAGACAAACTTGCCGCAACTTTGCTCGCCCCCGCCTCTGGTGAGCCTGATTTAGTTTTAGTCTTGGGTTCGCCAACACAGGTTCCAGAATCTTTGATGTGGGAGCTGGCATATAGTGAACTTGTCTTCTTGAATGTTCCATGGCTCAAGTGTGATGTTGAGCATATTCAAATGGCGATCGATGACTTTCAACGCCGCGATCGTCGCTTTGGGGGAGTCGATTCATGAGTTTGTATCGCGACAAAGCGATTGTCTTGCGCACTTATGACTTACGAGAATCAGATCGAATCATCGTGATGATGACTGAAGAGCACGGCAAGGTTCGTGCAGTTGCAAACGGTGTGCGCAAAATGTCGTCACGTTTCGGCGCGCGACTAGAGCCTCTTAGTCACATTGATGTTTTATTGAGCAAAGGCAAAGACCTGGACACAGTTAATCAAGTCGAACTAGTAACTAGCGCTCGGGGTTTGTATACCGATTTAGACAGACTGACTCGGGGTTTGGCAATGTTAGAAGCTGTCGACCAACTTGGCATGGAAGGCGAACCAACACAGCACCTTTACAAAATGTTGGTTGGCGCACTGCAGTGGTTGTCCGAAAACGATTCGGCATTGGTGCTCGCCGCGTTCTATTTCAAGTTGCTCGTCGTTGAAGGAGTAGGTGCCCATGTTGAGAAGTGTGTGGGTTGCGGGGCTCCTGGTGAGCAGATTGTCGCATTCGATATTTTTCGAGGTGGGGGCCAATGCCAAACTTGTCGCAGCGGTGCTTCAATCTCGGGTGCTGCGATAAAAATTATTCAAAACATCGTTGGCGGGCAATTGAATTTGGCTCTCTCGTTGCCAGAGAGTGCAGCCACCAGAGAGGTTTCAGATCTCGCAACGAAATGTATGGAGCATCACCTAGAGCGTCGTCTCAAGTCGGTTGCAGTTTTTGAGCGCCCAGAGCGCTGAAGAAAAAACCTGAACAGATTTCAGCACCGTTTTGTAATAGTCTGATGTAGTGCCAGCGAAAGATTTAGATCAAGTCGTCAACCTTTGCAAACGTCGGGGCTTTGTCTATCCGAGCGGTGAGATTTATGGCGGATTTAGATCGTCATATGATTACGGCCCTTTGGGTTCGCTGATGTTGCGCAACGTCAAAGAAGCTTGGGTTCGAACCATGGTGCAACAACGTGACGACGTTGTGCTCATTGACGCGGCAATTTTGGGTGCACCGCAGGTGTTTGAGGCCAGTGGGCATCTCAGCAATTTCAGCGATCCACTTGTCGACTGCACAGTATGTAAGCGACGTTTTCGTCAAGACCAGATTGAAGACCGAGACTGTCCCCAGTCGAAAAAGGGTTGTGAGTTCACCGACGCACGCGCCTTTAACTTGATGTTCAAGACTCATGCTGGTCCTGTCGAAGGTGAAGGTGCGACGGTTTATCTTCGCCCAGAGACGGCCCAAGGCATGTTCGTAAATTTTGCGAATGTTTTGCAAACCAGTCGTAAGAAACCACCCTTTGGCATTGCACAGGTGGGTAAAAGTTTTAGAAATGAAATCACACCTGGCAATTTTATTTTTCGAACCAGAGAATTCGAACAAATGGAGCTCGAGTTTTTCGTTCCGCCGGGTGAAAGCGCCCAATGGTACGACTACTGGTGTAAGTCTCGGTTGCAATGGTATGTCGACTACGGCATACCGGCTGAAATGTTGCGAATTCGTGAGCATGCAAAGGATGAGTTATCGCACTATTCGGCGGGCACGAGCGACATCGAGTTTTTGTTTCCGTGGGGTTGGGGTGAACTCGAAGGAATTGCACAACGTACCGACTACGACCTGAAGCAGCACGCAGAGCATTCAAGGCAGAAACTTGAATATTTCGATCAAGCAACAAACGAGCGATACGTGCCTTACGTCGTTGAGCCAGCAGCAGGTGCTAACCGTACAATGGCGGCTTTCTTACTTGCAGCATTTGACGAAGATGTCGTCAACGATGAACCTCGAACGGTTTTGCGTTTGCATCCACGCTTAGCGCCATTTCAGATTGCAGTGCTTCCACTTTCTAAGAAAGACACTCTGATGCCACTTGCAAAACAAATTCACTCGATACTTGGAGCGCGCTATATGTGTGACTTCGATGAGACGCAAGCGATTGGGCGTCGTTATCGTCGCCAAGATGAAATCGGCACCCCCTTCTGTGTGACCGTCGATTTTGATTCGTTAGAAGATCACTCAGTGACCATTCGCGAACGTGATTCAACTGCGCAAAATCGTGTGAAGATCGACTCGTTGCTGACCGAGCTTTCGCATAGGCTCGGCTACTAATAAGTTTCGTATTCGTGGTTTGCAAATCGCAAGCCCATAACTGAGGAGTTCATATGTCGCAAGTAGCGGTTGTAGTTAAATTGAAAGTTTTAGAAGGCCAGCGCGACGCCATGACAGAGGCGGTTAAACCGGGCATCGCAACTGCAAAAGGTGAGGAAGGCACCCGCTTTTATGTTTTTCATCATGATGCCGTTGAGCCAAATACAGTTTGGTTCTACGAACTCTATGCGAATCAAGATGCGGCAAATGCTCACATGAGTTCAGAGGCTTTTAAATCTTGGTCGAAGACACTTGCGCCTTTCGCTGCGAGTGCACCTGAAATTTCGTTCTTGACACCGATGGGTGGCAAGGGGATTTAATTTTTGTATCTCGACGAAATTCTTGCTCAGCATCGCGAAGTCGCGTCGCGTGACACGAGGTCGGTGCCAGAGTTACTTGAAGCGACAAAGACAATTTCGAGAAGTCGCGGTTTTGCCAAACGTCTGATTGATGATTCAAAAAACGCATTGGCGGTAATTGCCGAGATAAAGCGGCGTTCGCCTTCGCGGGGATTATTGAGTACTGAATTAGAACCGAAAGTCATTGCTGAGCAGTATGAACATGCGGGGGCTAGCTGCATTTCGGTATTGACCGACTCTGAATTTTTTGGTGGCTCTGTTGCAGACTTAAAAAGCGCCCGCGGTGCAGTTGACCTTCCAGTTTTGCGAAAAGATTTCACGGTCTCACTCAACGATATTTGTGATGCAAAACTGATGGGTGCTGATTGTGTTTTGTTGATTGTGGCGGCTCTCAAAAAAACTGAACTTGCCGAATTTCACAACTTTGCATCAGAACTTGGTCTTGATGTCTTGGTGGAGGTTCATGACGAGCCTGAACTCAATCTTGCACTAGAAATTGGCGCAAAAATGATCGGCGTTAATCAAAGAAATCTTAAAACTTTCGAGGTTGATCACCAGCGTGCTGTAAATATTGCAAGAAAGATTCCGAGCAGTGTTGTGCGAGTCGCCGAATCTGGTGTTAGAACACGAGAAGATGCAATACGTCTGCGTGATGCTGGTTATCATGCAATTTTGGTAGGAGAGTCACTTGTGACTTCGAAGAATATTGCGACCACACTCAACGATCTGAGGGTTTGATGTTCATAAAGATTTGCGGCATCACCAACGAACAAGATGCCTTGTTGGCGGTCGCACTGGGTGCTGACGCGCTTGGCTTTGTTTTTGCGCCATCTCCCCGACAGGTCGCGCCGCAACGTGTTAGAGAAATAGTTCGACGGTTGCCACAAAGTGTTTTAACAGTCGGCGTGTTTCGAGACGAACATCCCCAAAGGGTTATTGACACAGTTCGAGAGTCTGGGGTGTTTGGTGCCCAACTTCATGGCCATGAGTCGCCAGCGAATGTCGCTGAAGTCATGGTCGAGATCAGTTGGGTCATTAAAGCAGTAGTTGCAGGTTCAATCGAAGCACAGAGAGCCGACGACTACCTAACAAATTTGATTTTGGTTGACTCGCCGACACCTGGATCTGGCAGCACCTATGACTATGAACTTTTGCGGCAGATTCCGACGACGGCAAGGGTTTTACTTGCTGGCGGATTAACCGACCAAAATGTAGGCGTAGCGATCGCGCAGGTTGCACCTTGGGGAGTTGATGTTTCTTCGGGTGTCGAAAAGAGTCACGGATATAAAGATCCGGTCAAATTGAAGAAGTTTATTGAAAATGCTCGGGCTGCATTTGAAGACCTAAATCAAATAGCCGATTCTGAAAGCTTAAAAAAGGGTGATCACCCTTTTAATTGGGAGAACCAATAGATGTAGTTCGGGATACATTTAGTCTGCATGAACCCCAAACCCGTGCCGACTGAATTGTTGACGCCAGGTGCCGACGGCCGTTTTGGTGATTTTGGGGGACGGTTTGTGCCCGAGACTCTCGTGCCGGCATGTGAAGAATTGGAGCGAGCATTCAATGATGCCTGGAACGATTCACTATTCCGAACCGAACTTGACGACCTGCTTCGCGAGTATGCGGGTCGACCATCGATTCTGACTGAGTGTCATAATCTCGGTGCACAACTTGGCATTCGACTAATTCTTAAGCGCGAAGATCTGAATCACACTGGCTCGCACAAAATTAATAGCGTTCTCGGTCAAGCTCTTCTGGCCAAGCGAATGGGTAAGAAGCGAATAATTGCGGAGACTGGTGCCGGTCAACACGGTGTTGCGTCAGCCACCGCGGCTGCGTTGCTTGGTCTTGAGTGCAAGATTTATATGGGGGCGGTCGATGTCGAGCGTCAATCATTGAATGTTTTTCGCATGAAACTTTTAGGTGCGACCGTCGAGGCCGCAAATTCAGGAAGTCGCACCCTCAAAGACGCAGTTAACGAGGCGATGCGCGATTGGGTCGCGAGTGTCGAATCGAGTTATTACTGCATCGGCTCGGTGATGGGGCCACATCCGTACCCATTTATGGTCCGCCAGTTTCAAAGCGTGATCGGCAATGAGGCTCGCAAGCAGTTTCAAGCAATGTGTGCTGGTTCTGACCCGAATGTAGTTGTCGCCTGCGTTGGTGGGGGTTCGAATGCGATGGGTATCTTTTCGGGATTCATGGATGCCAAAACTCGATTAGTCGGCGTAGAGCCTGCAGGCGGCGCAGCAGTTGGCCGAGGGACGCCCGGGGTAGTTCATGGGATGAAGAGTTACTTGATGCAAGACGAATACGGTCAAGTACAAGAAGCCCATTCAATTAGTGCCGGACTTGACTATCCCGGTGTTGGACCAGAACATTCGTATCTTGCCTCAGTTGGTCGCGCTGAATATCCGAGCGTCAACGATCAAGAAGTGATTGAAGGTTTTAAATTGTTGGCTCGTACCGAGGGCATCATTCCGGCTCTTGAATGTGCTCATGCCGTTGCATGGATTGCCAAAGAGGCACCAAAAATTCAAGGACAGACGGTGCTCATGAATCTTTCAGGTCGTGGTGACAAAGACGTTGCTCAGATGATGACAATTCTCGGTGACAAGTTGGACTGAAGAGCAATCAGAGATGAAAATTGCGACGCATGCATCTGGAGTTCTCGAAACGCGATTGCGACAGATACGCAACGACGGACGAAAAATTCTGGTGCCTTACATTACGGGTGGTTTAAGCGGTTGGATTGACGCAGTTCGCGGTGCGGCTGCAAATGGTGCTGATGCAATTGAAATCGGAATTCCATTTTCTGATCCAGTGATGGACGGTCCAATCATTCAGATGGCATCAGAGAAAGCACTGCGCGATGGAGCGACACCGAATTCAATTTTGCATGCGCTGCGAACCATTGATGTAGCGGTGCCGCTGATCGTGATGTGCTATTACAACACCGTGTTTAGAGCCGGTCATGAACGGTTTGCGAACACACTTCGTGACTCTGGGGTTGTTGGCGCAATTGTTCCAGATCTTCCGTTAGAAGAGTCGGCACAGTGGGCGAGTGCCGCCGACAAATCTCAGATTGAAACTGTCATGTTGGCAGCCCCAACTGCGCCCGATGAAAGACTGCCACGAGTCATCGATCGAGCGCGCGGTTTCGTATATGCAGTGGGCCTGCTCGGTGTAACCGGCGAACGTGC
>RFMT01000410.1 GCA_009927565.1 Acidimicrobiia bacterium | reverse complement strand
GATATGACAGCGAGCAATGCGTGCCAGTAATACCTAAGCAAGCTGTCGGCGCGAAAATTATTGGTTGGGGCACTTCGTTGCCCGAAAAGATCGTCACCAATGACGATCTTTCAAAAACGATGGACACATCCGACGCATGGATTCGCGAACGCACCGGTATTGAACGCCGGCACATTGGCGGAAGTACCGCAAGTCTCTCGATTGAATCTGGTCGCAAGGCCATTGAGATGGCAGGCGTAGATCCATCGTCGATTGATGCTTTGGTTCTTTCGACTACAACCCCCGACCGCACCGTGCCAGCAACTAGCGCTGCAGTTCAACATGGGCTCGGTCTGCGATGTGGCGCATTTGATGTGAATGCCGCTTGTTCAGGTTTCGTCTACGCGCTGATCACTGGCCATGGTCTTGTCGCGATGGGCATGCGGCGTATTTTGGTTATCGGCACCGACACACTTTCGAGAATCACCGACTGGACAGATCGCAACACCGCAATCTTGTTCGCCGATGGATCTGGCGCAGCAGTAATTGAAGCCACTACCGGACCTGGTCAATTGCTTGGCTGGGACTTCGACGCAGACGGCTCACTCGAAGATCTTTTGTATGCCGAGATTGGCGGAACATTGCATATGGAAGGCAAGGAAGTGTTTCGTCGCGCGGTGCGCATCATGGTCGATTCAGCAGAAAAATCGATCAAGGCGGCAGGCTTGACCACAAACGAAATCCAACTTGTCGTCCCCCACCAAGCGAATATTCGAATCATTGAAGCCGCCTGTAAACGACTTGATATACAAATGGACAAAGCAGCGATCGTTCTACATGAAACCGGCAACACTTCATCGGCTTCAATACCGTTGGCGCTTTTTGACGCAGTTGACAACCAACGGGTAAAAAATGGCGACAATATTTTGCTGGTTGGCTTTGGCGCAGGAATGACCGCCGCGAGCGCAGTAATAAAATGGAATCAATCATGAACCGAGTCGTGCTAATTACAGGTGGCGCAAAAGGTATTGGTTTGGCCTGTGCCCAGCATTTCGCAAAACTCGGAGACAAAGTCGCGATCACATATAACACGACAAAACCGTCGGGTGATTTTTTTGCCGTCAAGTGTGATGTCACCTCTCAGACTGAAGTAGACGCGGCGTTCACTGCTATTGAGGAAGAACTCGGTCCTGTTCAAGTGCTCGTATCAAATGCAGGTATAACCAGAGACCTTCTTCTGTTGCGCATGAACGAATCTGACTTTGCATCAGTTATCGACGCCAATCTCACCGGTGCGTATCGAGTTTGTAAACGCGCGACACAAGGCATGCTGCGCGCGCGATCGGGTCGAATCATCTTGATGTCTTCGGTAGTCGGCCTACTCGGCTCGGCTGGTCAAGCCAACTATGCGGCGTCGAAGGCGGGACTTGTTGGTCTTGCGCGGTCTCTTGCGCGTGAACTTGGTTCGCGAACAATCACGGTCAATGTCGTCGCGCCTGGCCCGGTCGAAACCGACATGACAGCCGCACTTACCCAAGAACAACGCGACAAGATGCTTGATGCTGTTCCGCTCGCGCGAATGGCAAGCGCTCAAGAAATCGCCTCGGTCGTCGCATTTCTCGCTTCGCAAGATGCTGGCTATATAACTGGTGCACTAATTCCAGTCGATGGTGGCCTTGGTATGGGGCACTAGACTTATCGCATGGACCAACAACTTTTCGATCGTTTTAAAAAGTGTGCAGTAGATGTTCTGGCTGTAGACGCTGCCAAAATCACCATGGATGCAAGTTTCAAGGATGACCTT
>RFMT01000137.1 GCA_009927565.1 Acidimicrobiia bacterium | reverse complement strand
AACGGATTTTGAGTCCGTCGCGTCTGCCATTCCGCCACTCGGGCTTGCCCGCTAAGCGTATCTACCAATGTTCAACGCCCACACTGAGTTTCAACTGCATAAACTCTCGTATTTCTTCTACGATGTAGACAGCACGAAAGGCACCCCTTAGAAGATGCTCGCATTCACCTTTCCTGGTCAAGGATCACAACGACCAGGCATGGGCAAACCTTGGGTAAACCACGAAAGTTGGGAATTGGTAACCGAGGCTTCCGAAATTGCCGATCGTGACATAGCCGACCTATTGCTTAACGCCGATGCAGAGACACTCAAGGACACTCGCAATGCACAATTGACAACTTTCGTGTCGAGCCTTATGGTGCTCGACGCAGTTGAGCGTCTTGGTTTCGAACCGAGCCTTTGCGCCGGACATTCGCTTGGTGAGTACACGGCGTTGACTGCCAACGGTGCACTCAGTTTCGAAGACGGAGTGCGATTAGTAGTTGAACGGGCGGCTGCGATGCATGAGGCTGGTGCACTAACACCAGGTGTGATGTCTGCAGTATTAGGCCTTGAAGACGAACAAGTTGAAACTGCTTGTCGGCGCGCCGACAGCGATGTATGGGTTGCCAACTTCAACGCCCCTGGACAAGTCGTTATCGCCGGCACAACTGCAGGTGTTCAACTTGCTTCTGAACACGCAAAAGAACTCGGCGCTAAGCGTGTGATGGCACTGCCGGTTTCCGGCGCATTTCATACTCCTTTAATGGCACCTGCTCGCGACAGACTGCGTGAAGCAATTGCAGTTGCTAAGCCTCGAGATTCAGATGTACCAATCGTTTCGAATGTCGACGCTAAAGCACACGACCAAGGCAATGAGTGGACAACGCTTCTTTCGGCACAATTGTCGAGCCCAGTGCGCTGGAAACATTGCCTTCAGACAATGGCAGAAAGCGGAATTAACAACTTCGTAGAACTCGGACCAGGCGGTGTACTTACTGGCATGGCCAAACGCACAGTTGAGTCTGCGCGAACCCTGAGCATCAGCACTCCTGATGAACTTGACAAGCTCATCGAATGGATCGGCGCTTCTTCGCTGCCTGCCCAACAACTGCATGAAGGCGAACACCTTTTTGCTGTCGAACGGCTAGTTGTTAGCCCTGGTGCCGGAGTGTTCGTGCCTAATAAAGCAATCGCAAATGGCGCCAGCATTAGCGTTGGAGATGTGCTCGGCATCGTCGGT
>RFMT01000263.1 GCA_009927565.1 Acidimicrobiia bacterium | reverse complement strand
GTGCGGTATTGGTAAGCAAAACTTTTGGCAGGGCCTCTTAGGGCCGGGTGTCTCAGGTAGCAATACAGTCGAAATCGAAAATTGGGACCCCTCACCATATTTTGCTGGCCCCAAAGAGGCTCGTCGCGCCGATCGCTGCGAACAATATGCGTTGGCTGCCGCATCAGAGGCAATTTCGCAATCGGGACAACTGCCCTATGAAGCACCTCGCATCGGCACAATTTTTGGCACGGGCATCGGTGGTCTTCGAACTCTCGAAGAGCAAGTCATAGTTCGTGTCGAAAAGGGTGAGCGCCGAGTTTCGCCGTTTTTGGTTCCGATGATGATGTCAAATGCATCGGGTGCAGCCATTTCAATGCGGTACGGATACCAAGGACCAGCCGAGACAATCTGCACGGCATGCGCCGCCGCGACACACGCCATTGGTTACGCTGCACGACTTGTTGCATGGGGTCGTTGCGATGCGGTGATCTCTGGCGGCGCTGAGTCGGCTGCCACGATTACAGCGGTTGCTGGCTTCGCCAACATGACTGCTCTATCAACAACAAAAATTAGTAAGCCTTTTGATGCAACTCGAGACGGCTTCATCTTTGGCGAGGGTGCTGCGGTGTTTGTTCTTGAGCGTCTTGATCTCGCACTCGCTCGAAATGCAAAAATTTTCGGAGAAGTCTTGGGCGCTGGCAGTAATGCCGATGCGCACCACATCACAGCGCCGTCACCAGGAGGAGTTGGTGCGATTGCTTGCATGAGACTTGCGCTTGACGACGCCGGTCTTTCGCCGAACGACATCAAACAGGTGAATGCGCACGGTACATCAACGCCCCTCAACGACGCCGCCGAGGCAAGCGCCGTCGCCGAAGTTTTCGGCGCAACCAAACCACCGATGACTTCGATTAAAGGTGTTACCGGTCACCCACTCGGCGCTGCAGGCGCCCTTGAGGCGGCTGCTGTTTTGCTCTCGTTCGAACACAAACTTATTCCTCCAACTGCTAACACATCAGTCGTAGATCCGCAGATGTTGAACGTTGATATCGTCACTGGCGCTCCTCGCCCTTGGCAACCTGGTCCGACAATTTCGAATAATTTCGGTTTCGGCGGCCACAACGGCTCGATTATTCTCGCGCCTTACGCCTAAGTAATTAGTAAGTGCGTCGATGCTCACGCATCGCAGTCACATGCGTCGATGCTCACGCATCGACGATGACAAACAACAATTCACACTCGCAGGCGATTTCGCCATTGACTTTTGCAACACCGGCACCTTTGCCTGCGCGCGCCGACATTCGACCAAGACTCACCGACATTTCAAGCACATCACCAGGCACAACCTGACGACGAAAACGGGCTGCGTCGAGACCGCCAAACAACGGCAATTTACCTGCGAACTTTTCTTCACTCAAAATTGCACAGGCTCCAACTTGAGCGATCGCCTCGCACATCAAAACCCCAGGCAGAGTTGGTCGACCCGGAAAGTGCCCAACAAAGAAGTTTTCATCTCCGGTCAAACGCCACAAACCCGTCGCGCTTTGCCCTGGTATCAGCTCGATCAATTCGTCAACAAACAAAAATGGCGCGCGATGAGGTATCAACTCGCTCGGCAGTGGCAACGCACTCACTTCTCAAGTGCCTCAAGCAGAAACACTGGTGTGTCTTTGGGCGAAATTTTGTACCAGGCGTGCATAATCTTGCCCTTTTCATCAATCAAAAAGGCTGATCGCTCGATGCCCATATATTCGCGTCCATACATCGACTTTTTCTTCCAAACCTTGTATGCCTTCGAAACTTTCTGCTCAGTATCAGCCAAAAGGGTGAAACCCAGATCATATTTTTTGTCAAATTTCAAAGTTTTGCCGGTTCGTCGGGACTGACGCCGATTATCACAGTTTTGCCTACGCTCTTTCGAATGTCTCGCAACAAGCAAGATTGAGTCGTACAACCCGGAGTGTCGGCTTTGGGATAAAAATAAACCAACACCTTCTTTTTGGCAAAGTCTTTCAGCGAAACCTTTTTCCCGTGTTGGTCAAGCAATGCAATTGCTGGCGCTTTATCTCCCGTTTTCAACATGAAAACAATTTAGCGGTTAGATGCAATCGGACTGTCTATGGCTGCGCGAACTTGCGCCACATACGTTGCGACCGATTCAGGGCCGTCTTCGAGCAGTCGTCGGACAACTGATGCCCCCTGAATAACGCCGTCGGCAACAGTGCAGGCTTGCATCGCTTGCTCAGCATTCGAAATACCTACTCCGACCAAAACCGGCATGTCGGTAATCTTCTTCAATCGAGTCGCCATCGCTACAGCAGTCGTCGCAAGTTCA
>RFMT01000274.1 GCA_009927565.1 Acidimicrobiia bacterium | reverse complement strand
TTGGTGGTTGTTGCTCGTCGGTGTGTTCTGCTTCATGGCGGGTGGTTTTACACGGGAGGTAAGCATCCGTATGGCTACCTAGGTCTCGGAGAAGTCTTTGTCTTTATCTTCTTCGGGTTGATCGCAACAATGGGTACGGCGTTTGTGATTAATGAGCAATTAACTCTTGTCGGTTTTTTTGCATCCGTTGTCGTTGGTTGCCTCGCTTGTGCCTTATTGGCTGTCAACAATTTGCGAGACATCGCCGGCGACAAAGTTTCTAATAAACGAACGCTTGCAGTTCGTATCGGCGAAAAAGGAGCGCGCAAGTTTTATATTGCTCTATTTGTTGTTGCTGGTCTTGCCGTTGTTTTGATCGCGGTGTCGCACCCAGCGGCGATGATTGCAATGTTGGGATTTCTCGCGGCTTGGAAACCAATTAAACGTGTTTATGCGGGGGCGACTGGGGCTGACTTAGTAAATGTTCTTGTTATGACAGGTCGTGTGCAGATTCTTGTTGCTATTAGTTTGAGTTTCGGCTTGCTAATCAGTTAGAAGCGCTAATTAGTCGACAGAAAATTTTCAAGCAATTCATTAAAGACTTTCGGTTGTTCAAGATGTGGAGTGTGTCCTGAGTCTTTGATTATCTCCAAAGTTGCGTTTGTGCCAATGTCTGAAACCAATCTCTCGGCTAACCGGCAATATTTTTCGTCATTTGCGCCAGCAATAACTAGAACTGGCATTGTTAGCTCTCGTAATCGAGACCAAGTCGGTTGCTGACGGCCCGCACCGCAAAGCCGCAAACTTGAACTTAAACCGATTGCAGTGTTTTTCACCCGGATCTTTCTTTGATTTGTTTCAGAGTTGAGCGCGGCAAAAAGGGGATGGCTCAACCACTCGTCAATAAATTTATTGACGCCAATCTGTTCGATTCGTCTGGCAAGTTCCTCGTCGGCTCGAATGCGTTCAATTCTCAATTCTCGATCTTCTATGCCTGCAGTAGTGCTGATCAAGACGAGTCGAGAAACTTTCTGCGGTTCAGAAAGTGCCAGTGTTAGGCATAAACGCCCACCGAGTGAATAGCCGATGTAGGTTGCATTGCCACCAACTTCACCGATTGCCTTTGCTCCTGATTCTAAATTGAGTGAGACATCGCATGAGTCGCCATGGTTGGGGGCGTCGATCGCGACGAGTTCGAACTTGTGCTTGAGAGAGTCGATGACTTCTAGCCATGTTTCATGCGTTTGAGTGAATCCGTGTACCAGCACGGCTCTCGGGCCAGTGCCGAATTGCTTGCTGCTAAGCATCAGGGGCACTCGTTGGGTGCGGTCTTGTGCAGTTTGCCACACGACGCAACCTTTTTATACTCATTGCTGCCACGATAGAGGCATGGGTTCTTCTGCAGCGACCACTGCTACTTTTTGCGCCACATTGGTCGACGAATGGCTCGTTTGCGGTGTTCGCCATGCGGTCGTCTCACCCGGTTCTAGATCTACGCCAATTGCACTTGAAATCGCCAATAGGCGCGAAATCGAGATGCACATTTTTCACGATGAACGAAGCGCTTCTTTTGCCGCACTTGGTATCGCTAAAGCCTCTGGGGTTCCAGCGATCTTGGTGTGTTCATCTGGTACAGCAGCAGTTGAATTTCACCCAGCGGTGGTCGAAGCGCATTACAGCGAGATTCCAATTTTGATTTGCACGGCTGATCGACCAGCCGAACTGCAAGGTGTCGGCGCACCACAAACAATTGACCAGCGAAATCTCTATGGTGCGTCGGTGCGCAAGTTTTTTAACGCCGAAGTTGCAGACGAATCTGAAAGTACGACATGGCGTCAGACGGCGCGTGAGCTCTTTGCGTCAAGCCTTGGCAAAGTGCGAGGACCGGTTCACCTCAATCTGAGATTTCGCGAACCCCTCATTGGTGCCGCAACAAATCTGCCGCAAAGGCACGAGAGATCTGCGACTATTACAGAAAAAATTAATTTGCCTTCGGCACGATCGCTTCGCAAGTTGAAGAAAGCACTCAAATCTAAAAATGGATTGATCATTGCGGGACCCGAAAACTATCGGGTCGAAACTATTTTGCGATTAGCAGAAACTCTAGGTTGGCCTGTCCTTGCAGATCCGCGAAGTGGTGCGCGCGTGCCGAGCAAAGTCGTAGTTAGCGCCGCTGATGCAATTTTGCGAGACGCAGAGTTTTCGAAAAAGTTGCAACCTCATGTTGTTCTGCGCTTTGGCACTCTTCCTGCTTCCAAGGTTGTCAATTCTTGGCTTGCCGGCTCAAGCGCGAGTCAAATCGTCGTCACGACAACTCCAACTTTGGCTGACCCAGACCGGGTCTGCTCGCTGCACATAGTTGGCGACATTGATGAATTGTGCGCCGAGCTGATTGCTTTGCATTCAAACGAGAAAGACACGAAAGATTGCTTCTCTTGGCTTGAGCTATGGAGCTCGGCCGAGACTTCGGCCCAGAGGTCAATTAACGCAGCACTCACCGATGAGCCTGGCCTAACTGAACCGGGTGTCGCACGTGCGCTATATGGGCTTTTGCCCGAAGCATCCAATTTGGTCGTGTCAAGTTCTATGCCGATTCGTGATGTCGAATGGTTCGCCGCACCCCGCACCGGACTTCGTGTTTATGCCAATCGCGGCGTGAATGGTATCGACGGCGTCGTGTCTACGGCAGTGGGTATCGCATTAGCAACGCGTCAACCAACAACCCTACTAATCGGCGATATTGCCTTGTTGCACGACGTCAACGGCTTGATCAGTCTCGTAAGCCGCGAAATTGATCTACGAATAGTCGTCATTGACAATAACGGTGGCGGAATATTTTCTTTCTTGCCCCAGGCGCAGGCACTTGAAGCAGCAAAATTTGAAAAGATCTTTGGTACACCACATGGTGCCAATATAAAAATGTTGGCTCAGGCACACCAGATCAATACGCAAGAAGTGGCAAATATGTCTGACTTGGCGCAAGTTGTATCTCAGCGAGGCCCTTGGCTGGCTCGAATCGTGACCGACCGACAAGAAAACGTCAAAGTGCATGAGCGCATCAATCAGATGGTGGCATCAAATCTGCGTTGAGTTCTCAGCGAACAAAACGACTTTACGGGCGAATTAGCGCAGCCAACATTGCTTGAAACTTGGCCTGAGTTTCAGCAAGTTCGCCAGCTGGGTTACTGTCGCCAACAATTCCGCCACCGGCGAAAAGTCGAGCAGTCATGAGCGTTGAATCGAGTTCTGCGCAACGAATGGCGACAGCGAATTTTCCGTCTCCAGATTTGTTGACATACCCGACCGCGCCACCATATCGACCTCGATTCATGCCCTCCACACGAGCGATTTGGTCGAGGGCTTCCTGTTTTGGCGTACCACCAAGTGCGGGTGTAGGTGAGAGCGCGTAGGCAAGTTCGAGAACGCTGGGCCGTGGTTCGCTCAGTTGTCCTGAAATTTCAGTGCCGAGATGTTGGACATTGGCGACAGCGACAATCGAGGGTTCGGGTTGCCAATCAAGAAACGAGCACCAGGGCAACAGCGTGTCGTGCACCATGTCGATCACAATGCGGTGTTCTAATTGATTCTTAGTGCTGGCAATGAGGTCACTAGCAATTTGTTGATCGATAGTTGGGTTGCCGGTTCGTGGTGCGGTGCCAGCAAGTGGATGACTCGAAACTTTGTTGCCTTCTACAGCAACCAACAATTCAGGTGACGCGCCAAGAAAGTTGTCAAACAGATATCGATAGCTTGACCCAAAGGATGCCTTCAGACGATGCAAGATTGCGCGAACATCAAACGGAAAGTTGGAGGTGACAAAGACGTCGCGGGCGATGACAGCCTTGTCGATTTTGTTTTCTCGCACTGCTTGGGCAGTCAAGCGAACCGCTTCTAGATAGTGATCAACAGGTACGCCTGGGTTGACCATGAAAGACGCAGCGAAGGGTCGAATGTCTTCTGGTGCATGAAAGTCAAATTCGGCATCATCTATTGTCGTCACCCAGTGTTGACCTTCAGTAGTTTTACCGACTACAACTTTTGGAATCACAAAATCATGTGGGTCGCTGCTATTGAACGGAATACAACCAATCGCAATCGGCCCCGCCTCGACTAAGCCGCTTTGGTTGTTGTCATTGATTGCAGACAATGTCGCCGCAAGTTCATTTCGAGCTACTCGCTTTGCAATGCCTTGTCCAGCGACACCGACACCATCTCGCACAAACAAATAGCCATCATTGCTTGCAAAGTCGTTTAGGTCAACTTGTTGACTGGTTACTGCGGAAAGTAGTTGGGTAGTTGAGCGCATTTAGTTTCGTGTCGCTACAAGAAGTTGAGTAAGCCCGCCCGAAAGCTGGGTTTGTTTGGCGTCAGCAAATCCCGATTGCTTCAGCATTTCAACTAATTGCCCAGGTTCCGGAAGGTAGGCGACGCTTTTCGGCAAATATCTATATGCGGCACGATTTGAAAATAGACCACCAATAATTGGCACGATACGACCGAAATAAATACTGTTGCCGAATCGAATCAATCGATTGGTCGGCACACTCACGTCAAGCAGCGCAATTCGACCACCGTGTCGCGTCACGCGAGCAAGTTCGGTGAAGAACATCTGTAGATTTTCGAGATTGCGCAAGGCGAACCCGCAAGTAATGCCGTCAACGCACATATTGGGTATTGGAAGCCTCAAAATGTCGACTTGGGTTCTTGGGGCGCCACTGCGATCGGCACTCAACATGCCAAATGATAAGTCCATCGAAATTGGTTGATAGCCGTTTGCTTTAGTTCAATACATAAATCGCCGGTGCCACTCGCGAGGTCGAGAACCCGTGAGCCCCTGGGTAGGTTGAGCGCGGAAACAGTCCTTTTGCGCCAACGAGTATCCAATCTAAAAGTCATTAGACGATTCACAAAGTCGTAGCGGGGAGCGATTGCATCGAACATCTCGCGGACTGCTTCTACTTTCTCGGCACCCTTTGGAAGATCTTTACGGTCCCATTTGTCGCGCTTGCGAGTTTTGGCTGTCACGCAATTCAGGCTAGGGCAAACCAGTTATGGTCGCCCTAGTAAGGGCTTTGTGACACAAGTCTGCCAAACTACTCAAGGGAGAAATTTGCCTTGATTGATTTTTCATTTTCACCTGAAGTCGAAACTGTTCGATTAAAGGTTCGTGAGTTCATGGATACTGAAGTGCGACCCGAATGGGATGCGATCGATCAAAAGGACCGCTCTCAAGTGGTTCGCGCAATTGTTAAGTTGCGTGGTCGAGCACGTGACCATTGGAATTTGTGGTTGCCACACATGCCTTCTGATTGGGGTGGCATGGGTCTTGGTCCGACTGCCATGGCTGCAGTTTCCGCCGAAGCGGCAAAGGTGAGTATTGGTCCGTTCGTCTTAAATGCTCAGGCTCCCGACGAAGGCAATCAGCACACGCTCTTGCATTGGGCAACTGATGAACAAAAAGAAAAGTACTTGCGTCCGCTATGTGAAGGTACAGCACGAAGTTGTTTTGCGATGACAGAGCCAGAGGTTGCTGGTAGCGACCCCACACTTATTAAGACTCAGGCTTATCAAGATGGTGACGAATGGGTGATTAATGGTCACAAGTGGTTCATCTCTGGTGCACGTGGAGCGCAATTCGCTCTACTTGTTGCACGAACCGAAGACAATCCCGATCTTCCACAGGCCGCAAACTCGTGTTTCATCGTTGATATACCAAGTGAAGGGTTCAATATTGTTCGCGATGTCGAGACAATGTCGGGTGGCCACAATCACTGTGAGATTTTGATTCAAGATCTTCGAGTGCCGGCAAAAAATATGTTGGGTGGTCGCGGGCAAGGTCATTTGCTTGGTCAGTATCGACTCGGCCCCGCACGTCTCGCACACTGCATGCGGTGGATTGGTCAAGCAGAAATCGCCCTCGACATGATGGTCGATCGCGCGTTACAGAGGTATTCGCATGGCTCAGTACTCGCTGAGAAACAAGGTATTCAATGGTTGATCGCTGACTCTTCGATGGAGCTCTATCAGTGCAAGTTGATGGTCTTGCATGCTGCTTACAAGATCGAAAACGGACAGAGCTTTACTTCGGAAGTTTCTATGGCAAAGCATTTTGTTGCCAATAGTTTGTGGAGGATTATTGATCGCGCAATTCAAGTTCACGGTGCGCTCGGCTATTCGACCGATACACCTTTGGCAAATATGTTGCAGCAGGCGCGATGGAGTCGCTTCGCTGATGGTGCTGATGAAATTCATCAAATGCGCATCGCCCAACGCACAATTGCTGCCTACAAAGATCATGGTTCAACGAAATCTGCGACTGGAGATCTGCCGCTATGACGAGCAAACCACATACAACTTTTGGCGTATTCATCCCGCAGGGATGGAAGATGGAACTTGTTTCGATTCCGGATCCGGTTGATCAGTGGAAAAAGTCTGTCGAAATTGCGCAGTTGGCCGAAAAACTTGGATTCGACTCAATTTGGGTATACGACCATTTCCATAACGTTCCACGACCGGCTCATGAAACAGTTTTCGAGTGCTGGACAACGATGGCGGCGATTAGTCAGCGCACCTCGAAAATAAGGCTCGGCCAAATGGTCGGTTGCAACTTGTATCGCGAGCCCAGTTTGCTCGCAAAAATCACATCGACGCTTGACGTTATCTCTGGTGGCCGACTCGATTGGGGTATTGGTGCGGGCTGGTACGAAAACGAATGTCGCGGTTACGGTTACGACTTTCCTGAACCTAAGGTTCGGATTGCGATGTTGCGCGAATGCGTTGAGATTGTTCGATCAATGTGGACGCAAGAAGAAACAAATTACAGCGGTAAGTACTACAACTTGGTGCGTGGTAATTGCGATCCGAAGCCGCTGCAAAAACCCCATCCACCAATTTGGATTGGGGGTGGCGGCGAGCAACTTACATTGCGTGTTGTCGCGCGCTATGCCGATTGCTCAAATTTTGGTGGCAGCCCAGAAGAGTTCGCACGTAAGCGTGACATACTCAAGGGGCATTGCACGGCGGTCGGGCGAGACGAGTCAGAAATTCGCAAGACCTGGTCACCAGATATCTTTATTCGTAGAACCGAAAAAGAGATCAAGGCAGCAGGTTCACTTAGTTTGCGTGCCGATCCATTTGATCAATGGCAGGCGAACAATCTTGTCGGCACCGTCGAGCAGGTGACCGAGAAGGTTCAAAAATATATTGACCTTGGTTGCAGCGGATTCATTCCGTGGTGTGCCGATTATCCAAGTTCTGAAACAGTTGAACTTTTTGCTGAAGTAATGAAAAACTTCAGATAAGTGATTTGAAGTTATAGGTAATAACGGAAGACGACTTCAGCGACACAAGAAGGCTTCTTGGCACCTTCGACTTCGAAAGTGGTCTCGAGTGTCACTTGAACACCGCCAGTTACATCTTCAACATTCAAAAGTTTTACTCCAGCACGTAGTTTTGAGCCGACTGGTACCGGTGAGGGAAAGCGAACTTTATTTGTGCCGTAATTAACGCCCATCGCCACACCTTCGACGCCAAAAATTTGCGGAAGAAAAACCGGACCGAGCGAGAGCGTCAGATATCCGTGGGCGATTGGTCCACCGAACGGACCTGCTTTCGCGCGTTCAACATCGATATGGATCCATTGATGGTCACCAGTCGCATCGGCGAAAATATTCACTTGTTCCTGTGTGATCGTGAGATAGTCCGAAAAACCAAGATGCTTTCCGACAAAGCCTTTGAGTTCGTCGACGTTTTTGATTATTAGTTTTGGCATAGATCAAGTGTGGCAGGTCGTTGGTCTAAGTGACGAAATGTACTAGCGATACCAAATCTTTTGGTGACTTCGACTTTGCGGGTGCAGAACAAGTGCACACAAAGCCACCTCAAAAATCAGACTCAAGGTGCTTCCGCCACTCAACTTGCGATAGAAAGTTGTGCTTATTCCGCTTGTATTCTCGAGATCGGTATAGGCCCAGAAGCGAAGTACGAACGGTGAGAATGCTGCGGCAATCGCGAATTTGTATCCGAGTTTGAGATCATTGGCCATGAACAAACCCGATAATGCGTGCAAGGCGACTACTAGCAAGCCGACTAGCAACCCGATTGAAAAACGATTGCGAATATAACCCAGATAATCAGTCGAATCAATGACGCTTATCAAAGCGAAAAAGCCGTTTAGATATAGCAACATCGCCGCGATTTGCAGTGTCTGGGGTTGCATTCGGTCAAACCATTTGCGCCAATCAATGTTTAGCATTAGTCAATTGTGGCAGATCAGCTCGTCTCGTCTCGGTAGCCTTCTTTCGTGCGTAGTGCCTTTGTTTCGTTAGTTGGTCGACCGAATGTTGGTAAATCAACATTGCTAAACGCCTTGGTCGGTAAGAAAGTCAGCATCGTTTCGAACAAGCCGCAAACCACCCGAACTCGTGTACGGGGGATTTTGAACAAAGATGACACGCAATTGGTTTTTGTTGACACGCCTGGGTTACACAAAGCGACGACGGCGTTAGGCGAGCGAGTCAATGCAACAGCGCTCGAGTCGATGCGTGATGTTGACATTGTTTGTCTGTTGATTGATGCGACGCAGACATTTGGCACTGGCGACAAGTGGGTAAGCGAGCAACTCAATATCAAGAACGCAATAGTCGTAATCAACAAGATTGATGCAGTGACGCCTGCCAAGTTGCTTGCCCAATTGAGTGCGATTTCGTCTTTGGGTGCCGCCGAATACTTTCCGGTTTCGGCTAAGACCGGAGATGGTGTCGACAAGTTGGTTGACGAGCTTGTTAAGCGTGCGCCACTTGGTCAGGCGATGTATCCACCTGAGATGACATCTGAAACACCTCAGGCTCAATGGGTAGCAGAGCTCGTGCGAGAGCAATTGTTGGAGGTCACAAGAGACGAGTTGCCTTATTCAATCGCGACGCGTGTCACCGAATGGGAGTGGCCACGAGTGCGTTGCGAGATTGTTGTCGAGCGCGAAAGTCAAAAAGGAATGGTGATCGGTAAGTCGGGCAGTGTTCTCAAGTCGGTTGGCATCGAGGTGCGCAAGCAGATGCCAGAAGGCGCATTTCTCGAACTGTTTGTGGTCGTTGACAAAGACTGGCAACATCGTGCTGACCGCGTCGAACGCCTCGGCTACTAGTTACGAACAGTTAGCCGGCGATGGCGACTATCAGCGAAGAGTAGTCGTCGAAACTCACGGTTGTGCCGGGTTTGGCGAGATCACCTCGACCGCGAGGCACGGCGACATTTTGTCCGTCGACGGTAAAGGTCACTTGTCCGACGCCTGGACGGCGAGTAAAAGTTAAAACAAGTTGGGCAATCGCCAGACGTTGATCAATTGGTGAGAGTCCATTCAAGAATTCTGAAGTCGTATTGATCTGTGCGACACCTTTAGAAATTTCAATCTCGGCATTCAGATCGTTGGGTAGTGCGCTTCGTAAACCAAAACCGTTTTCACCGGTCGGAGGACCAGCGATCAGTGCTGCCAAGACTTGCGAGATAGTCGCAGGGCTAACGATTGATTGTGTAGTAGCGACGAGACGGTCATTGCTGATGTAGTAAAGCTCGACGGGTTCAGAAAGTACTTCGCTTTCTGGCTGTTGAGTCTCCTTGGCTGAAGTGTCTTCAGCGACTGTTGTCGAAGTAGTCGTAGTTGTCGGTTGCCGGTTTAGTTCAGCCGGCAAATCTGACATTGGAATCTCAATAACTTCGCTTTCGCGCGGGACGCCGCAACCGGCAACTGTCAGAACAAGTAGAAGAGCAACTACTCGTCTCATAACATCGGCCTTGTCAGCTCGCTTGATCTTTGGCGTTGGATTGACACAATGAACCTTGCACCGCCGCTGGTGCTCGTCTCGACCCAAGCCTTGCCACCAAGAGCACGTGCGTGTTCTTGCACAATTGCTAATCCGAGTCCACTTCCAGTGCTGTTTTTCGATGCAGTACCACGGGCGAATCTTTCAAATATTCGTTCGCGTTCGCTTTGCGCGACGCCTGTGCCTGCGTCTTCGACGGCGATTCTTAGTTCGTGTTCGTCGCCTGTAACCGAGATTGCTGTGGCACCGCCCGCATGATCTCGAGCATTTTCTAAAAGATTCAAGACGATGCGCTCGATGCGTCGCTTGTCAAGAACGGTCTCGTCGTCATTACTGAGAGTCGTCGCAAACGGGACATCAGCAAAACCATGGCGTTGCGCAACTCGCTTTACGAGATCGGCGAGATTGACGATTTCTTCTTGGGTCTTGCCCGCACCTGCGTCTAGACGCGAGAGTTCGAGCAAGTCGAGCACCGTGCGATCAAAGCGATGCACTTGACTGGCAATAATGTCGAACGCCTGCTTGTTGCGGTCACTTAGGTCATCGCGTCGCGCCTGCATTACTTCAACAGAGGCTGCAAGAGCGGTAATCGGTGAACGAAGCTCATGACTCACGTCGCTTGCGAATCTTGTCTCTCGCTGGATGCGAGTTTGTACCGCGTCGACCATGTTGTTGAAAGAGTCGGCGAGTCTTGAAAGTTCTGGATCACGTTCAGCTTCGAGTCGAACATCTAGACCACCTGAGGCGATATCTGTTGCAACTGATGCAACTCGGCGTAAAGGTCTCAGCACACTGCTACTGCTTGAAAAACCAAATATTCCGCCGGCAACAGTGATCAAGATGATGCCGAAAATGAGCGTTGTTCGAATCGTATTTAGGGTGCGCTCAACATCGGTTAAGGGAAACGCCTCAAAATATTGTCCAGAAATTGCCGAGATTGAAATGCCGAGGGCTTCGTATGGCTCGCCGTTAAATTCAAAGCGTTGCCGAGAACTCTTGCCATCGAGGGTCTGTGTTAGTAAGTCTGTAGGCAAATTTGATTGAGTAAATCGCAAGGGCTCTTGTGCAAAAAATGAGTCTTGATCATTTAGAAAAAGAACTGCGTAGCCACCGCTCTCGGTGCGAATGTTGGTAACTATGTCGCCTGCATCTTGCGGATTGACACCCACAAGGGTTCGCAATAGCTGTGCGTTGTTAATCGCTTGGCTTGTCGCAAGTTCAGACCGTTGATCAAGCAGATATGCACGCGTCGATGCATACGTAACGATGCTCAAAGAGACTGCTGCTGCAAATGCGCTGAGACTGAAATAAAGCACCATGCGTCCACGAAGACCACGAAGACCGCGAACGTTGTTTCGGATTGTGCTTAGACCTGTGGGCACCGTTGTTCGGTCTGATTTAGGACGTTCAGATTGACCCTGCACACTTCAAGCATTGCGGGATTTTTGCCAACCCCCACCGGCGGGAGTCAAGGGGGAGCATGACTTCCCGCCGGTGTGACAATCCAATACTGCTGGACCTGTTTGACGGAACTCTGATAAATCTGTGACTTTCTGGTAACAAAATTGATCTTCAGGGCAGAATGGAGCACCGTGCAGACTTTGCTTTTCATAGAAGATGACCGCGACATTCGTGCCGCATTGCGGCTCGCACTCGAAGACGAGGGCTACAAAGTTATTGAGTCACCCGATGGTCAATCTGGTCTGAGAAGTTTCGCTGGCGAGAATATTGACCTTGTATTGCTTGATTTGAGATTGCCGGATATGTCAGGTTTTGATGTTGCCGTGAATTGCGAAGCAAAGTTTGGTTCCGATAATTATGGTCACAGCGCAAACTGACACCCATGATCTAGTAGCGGGTCTCGAAGCCGGCGCTGATGACTACGTGACCAAGCCGGTTGTCGCCAAAGAACTCGCAGCAAGAATTCGCGCAGCGCTGCGTCGAACAACTCTGCTGTCATCAAGCTCGGCAACGATCGACCGTTTCACGGTGCGCGACGTTGAGATGCGCAGTGATCAAGGGATCGTGTTGAAGGGAGGAGTAGAGCTTCCGCTCACGAAAACCGAGTATCGACTTTTGCATATTTTCATGGAAAACGCGAACAAAGTTCTGTCCCGTGACCAGTTGCTAGAACTTGTTTGGGGATACGAATATCTCGGGGACAGCCGACTTGTTGACGCACACATTAGGCGCTTGCGATTGAAGATAGAAGATATCCCTGACGATCCAAAAATAATTGTGACAGTTCGGGGAATGGGCTATCGACTTTTAACTGCGTAATTCAAAAATTCTTTCGCGCGTTCAAGTTTGTCGGTGAATTCCATTGGTGGCAACATTTCAATTATTGATTTGCCGTAATTCTTCGTGACAAGTCTTGGGTCAAGTACTGCGACGACCCCCAGATCTGTTTGTGTTCGGATTAAACGGCCCGCAGCCTGCGCCAACTTAGTAGCGGCAATCGGTATGTCGATCGCAGTAAACGCCGATTTACCGTAGGCATCGCGTCGCGCACTCATTAGTGGGTCAGTTGGAACGGGAAACGGCAAGCGATCAATAATCACGAGGCTGAGAGTTTGCCCTGGTACGTCCACGCCTTGAAAGAAGCTCTGTGTTGCAAATAAACAAGTTGATTCATCTTCTGCAAACTTTCTCAAAAGCTCCATTTTTGGAAAATCATCTTGCTTCAATATCTTGAAATCAAGTTTGTCTTCGAGATCGCTATACGCCGCATTTAGGCGTGCGTAGCTAGTGAACAATGCCAGAGTTCTTCCGCCGGCTGCATTAATTAACTCTTCAATTTCGCGATGAACCGCCTTATCGCGCGGACCTTGAGCAGGGTCGGGCAAGTGCGAGGCGCAATAAAAAATTGAATTGTTTTCGTAGTCAAAGGGACTGGCAACATAACATGCATCAAAACTTTCGGGTGCGAGTCCAATTCGCTCGGGCAGATTCGTAGGAATGGTCGCACTGGTCAAAATTGCAGTTCGTTGTGACCAGACGGCTTCGTGCAATGTTGCACCGACGTTTAATGGTCGCATCTCGAGTGAACAACGATCGGGTGTACCGGCGACATAAGCGACATAACCACTGCGGTCAGTCAAGGCCAGATCAATTTCTTCGATGAATCGAGTGCACAGAGACTGCGCACGCAGTTTGCGCTGCTTGGCTGACTCATCATTGGTGGCGATAGTTCGCAAAGACTCAAGTGCCTCATTTGCACGACCACGCACCTCAACAAGGGTTTCACGAGATTCATTATCGAGGGGCAGAACTATTCGCTTGTTGATGTGTGGCACGAGTGCATCTCGTAATCGGGCTGCACTTTTTGCAAAGCCACCAGACATTGCGTCATCGCGAATGATTGATCGCATCGCCGAGCCAATAGTGGTGATGCGGCTGGGAGAAAGCGCAAGACCTGCCGAGTCAGTGACAACATCTTCAAGTTCGTGGGCCTCATCGAAAATTACAACATCATGTTCGCCGATGATCGTGCCTTCGGAGACAATATCTAGTGCATAAAGCCAACCATTGACGATGACGATGTCCGAAGTCTGGCTTCGTGTTCTTGCTTTTTCGGCAAAACAAATCTCGCCATGCGGACATCGAGATGCGCCAGGACATTCTTCGCTTGTAACGCTGACCATTGACCAGGCATTGCGTTGAGGTTGCCAATCAAGTTCTCCTTCGTCGCCAGTCTCAGTTGTGCCGGCCCACTCGCAGAGCCTTTTGACATCTGATTTAGTTCGCACTGACACATCTTCGAGTTCGAGTCGAGACTGTGCGCGGTCAGCCAATTCGGCAATTCTTTGTCGGCAGAGATAGTTGCTGCGACCCTTAAGAACTGTCCAGGTCAATTCGTGATCAAGAGTTGGGTTTAGTGCCTTTGCCAGCAATGGCAGGTCGTTTTGCGAGATTTGGTCTTGTAGCGCCTTAGTAACGGTCGAAACAACGACACGTCGACCTGACACAATCGCCGGAACCAGATATCCGAGAGTCTTACCTGTGCCTGTGCCCGCCTGAACAATTAGGTGTCGATTCTTGCGTAGTGCGCGCCCGACCAAGACTGCCATTTCATCTTGACCTTGTCGTTCTTCGGCGTTCGCAAGTTCGGCTGTCACTTGCCGCAATGCGTCGAGAATTTCTTGATCAGCGATATTTGGCGGCACTTGAGTCTCTAGTTTGAGGTCGCGACTATTTGACTAATTCTTCGCCAAAGCAATTGCGGCATCAAGCTCGACAGCATCAAAGTCGGGCCACGGGCGGTCGGTAAAGTAGATCTTCGCAGCATTAATTTGCCAAAGCAAAAAATTTGAAATTCTTGATTCTCCTGACGTTCGAACAAGAACGTCAACTGGTGGCAGCGAAGCATCGTAAAGATTGAGTTGAAGATTCGCCGGTATGAGGTCAAGTTGGCTGGCAACAATTCTTTTGGCTGCGCGTGTCAATTCGCTGCGTGAGCCATAGTCGAACGCAACCGTCAACACCATGCCAGTATTCATTTTGGTTTCGTCTATTGCCTTTCGAATTGCTCGTTGTACGTAAAGTGGTGTTCGCGAGCCCGGTTCATCGAATGGGCGACCTATCCAATTGACGCGAACATTGTTTTCATTAAGTTCTTTGATGCGGCCGAAAAGTTTTTTGTGCAAACCAAGAATATGGCGAACTTCGGCCCGCGGCCGCACCCAGTTCTCGGTGGAAAAACCAAAAACCGTCAGATAGGCGACTTCTCGCTTAGATGCGGCGCGCACAACTTCGGCAAGCGACTCTTCGCCTGCCGTGTGCCCAGCCGTTCTAGGCAAACCCCGCTTTCGAGCCCACCTGCCGTTGCCGTCCATGATGCAGGCGACATGTAGAGGTTTCGAATTCATTGATTCAACGCTAACAACTCTGGTTATCGG
>RFMT01000360.1 GCA_009927565.1 Acidimicrobiia bacterium | reverse complement strand
GATGTTGTTGCCGCAAGTACAAACCCGAATACCGCCGCCACACCAAATGCAAGAAATGTTGCCTTCTTTACATCGGCCGGCTTCTTGGCCCCTGAACCAACGAGACGAAGCGGGCCGACTCGATGTTCGTCGGTACCTCTGATGCCGTCTGAATAGTCGTTTGCGTAATTGACTGCAACCTGAAGTGCAAGACTGACAATCAAAGCGAATACCGCATTCAACCAACTATTTTGCGCTGAACTTTCGAGATACGCACATGCCGTACCCACAACGACTGGCGCTACGGCTGCGGGCAAAGTCTTCGGACGCGCACCTTGAATCCACAAATTAACCGAATCTCGCACGCAACCAACCTAACAACAAAACATCTACGCTGAAATAGTGCGCGAACTAGTTGCGATTGATATGCCGGCAGGCGACGCTTTCGTTAACGTTCTGAAAAAAGTTGGGATTCAGGCGACGCAGCGCTGCCCATTGATCAACGAATGCCTGTCGCTGCACGAAAAAATCTACTCAAACAACTCAAGGCTTCGTCACTTGTCGACGCAGACGGTTCAAGACTTAAAGTTTCGACTGGCGAACCAGTTGAAGAAGGTGACGCCTTAGTTGTAGCTACATCAGGTTCGACTGGTGAACCCAAAGGAGTTGTGCACACCCACAACTCGATTCAGGCCGCCATGACGAACACGGGGGCACGACTTGGCTGTAGTGCGGCAGACCATTGGCTGGCTTGTATTTCGCTCGCCCATGTCGGCGGTCTATCAGTAGTACTGCGAGCCCTGCACTTTGGTTCGCAACTCACAATTGAGCGCCGCGCCGATCGCGAAACCATCGAATCAGCGGTTAAGAATGGCGCAAACATGACATCGCTAGTTCCGACAATCTTGCATTCCGTTGATATTTCAAACTTCAGAACTGTTCTGATCGGCGGCGCTCACGCTCCGAAGAGACTGCCGAGCAATGCGATCGCAACCTACGGATTAACCGAAACTTTTGGTGGCGTCGTATACAACGGCACACCAATAGACGGTGTCGAGATTCGAATTGCCCAAGACGGCGAGATTGAAATTCGCTGCAATTGGCTATTACGTACCTATAGAAATGGATTCGACCCGAAAAATCGTGATGGTTGGTTGCTTACTGGTGATCTCGGCGAGTTTGACAACGGAAAACTTTCTGTATTTGGTCGCAAAGACGACTTAATCAAAACCGGAGGCTTCAAAGTTTGGCCAATAACCGTCGAGGCCTCGCTGCGAGAGCACGACGCAGTTGTCGATGTGGCTGTCGCGGGCATGCCCGACGAAAAATGGGGCCAAATAGTTACCGCGTGGGTTGTGTTGCAACCAGATGCCATGAGGCTTCGGCTCGAAGACCTTACCAAGCACGTGCGTTTAACCTTGCCCGACTATTGCGCACCAAAGAAGATCTACCGAGTTGAGCAAATACCCCGATCGAGTCTCGGCAAGACCCTGATGAATGAACTTTTTCAGCAATCCAATAAATTTAAGGCCTTACATGAGTAACTCAGAGAGACATGATCATGCACATTCTGGCCGACTGCCGAATTCGTATTGGCGCTTGTTTACGTCGTCGACCATTTCTAACTTGGGTGACGGAGTGGTTGTTGCCGCGGCTCCGCTACTCGCTATTTCTCTCACCGACGACTCTCGCCTGATTGCATCGATCAGTTTTGCGGCAATGCTGCCATGGTTAGTGCTTTCACTTCCGGCAGGCGTTTATCTAGATAGACACGACCGACAGAAGATTATGTTTCGTGCCAACCTAGTACGTGGAATTATCTTTGCTTTGATTGCGATTGGCGCAGCAACTAAGTCGATAAACATTTATCTACTGATAATTGCTACTGCAATCGCTGGAGTTTGCGAGTTATTTTTTGACATGAGCTCGCAGGCAATTCTTCCTGCGATAGTTGACCAAGAATCTCTAGAAGTTGCCAACAGCAGGCTCTACATTTCGCAAATTATAAGTAATGGATTTATCGGCCTTCCGTTTGGTGCGTGGATTTTCGTCATTGCAATTGGCGCACCATTTGGCATTAATGCAATCGCGCTCATTTTGGCCGGTCTATTGATTCGGTCTATACGAATTGATTTAGAACCAAAGGCAGAGACGCCGACGAATTCATTCGGTGCCGACCTTAAAGAGGGGCTCGCATGGCTTTGGAAACATGACCTACTAAGAACTTTGGCGATCATGCTCGGTATCGCCAACATGTGTGGCATGTTTGCTCAGGCTGTTTTTGTGAAATTCGCACGTGACGAACTCGGTCTTGGAGCCCGAGGATTCGGAATATTGCTCGCCGCAATCTCTGTCGGCTCGATTCTCGGTGGTTTGATTGGCGAGCGTGTTAGCAAAAAACTTGGAGCAACCGCGGCGATAATTCTTTCGTACATAGTTTTTGCTGTTTCAGATGTTGTTCCTGGTGTCATTCCAAAAATTTGGTCGGTCGCACTGAGCGGTATCATCATGGCGATTGCTGGCACAACATGGAACGTGATCACCGTCAGCATGCGCCAACGATTAATACCAGCTGAACTATTCGGCAGAGTCAACAGTGTCTACAGATTTATCGGTACAGGCAGTACAGCATTTGGTGCAATCATCGGCGGACAGATTGCGTATTCATTTGGTTTGCGCGCAACTTATCTCGCCTCAGGCGCCGTGCTTTTGGTGGCCTTGATTACTTTGGGGCCGATCTTTTTGCGCGCGGCAAAGATCTACATCGTGCCTGAGCGAACGCCGGCACCGCCATCTATTACATAGGTTTCTCCGGTTATCCACGAAGCCAAGTCAGAACAGAGAAAAAGCGCCAAGTTGGCGATGTCTTGCGGTTCACCAAGTCGCTTAGTTGGCAATGCTGACGCAAGTTTTTCGCCGACGTTTTCGATCAGAACCGAAGCGAAAAGAGTCTTGACTAAGCCTGGTGCGATTCCGACGACGCGCGTCTTGCCTAACTCGCAGGCTAATTGACTCGTCAGGTGAATGACAGCGGCTTTCGTCAAGTTGTAAACACCCAGACCGTGTTCTGCGCGTAGACCGCCAACTGATGCAATGTTTAAAATCACACCAGGATTGTTCCGCATAGATGCATTCCAGACCGCTTGACTCCAGAACAAAGGACCTTTCAGATTAACTTGAAATGTTTTATCAAAGCGTGCTGAATCAACGCCAAGTGTCTCGCCATAGTACGGATTTGTCGCTGCATTGTTGACAAGAATGTCAATCTTGCCGAAGCGCTTCATAGTTGCATCTATACAGGCTTGAGCCTGATCGATCTCACCCGCATTCGCTGCGAATACTTCTGTCTCGCCATCCATCTCTTTTGCAGCGGTCTCCAGAGCATCAAGTTTGCGCGAGGTGAGCATGACTTGTGCTCCGGCATCGACAAAAGATTTAGCGATTGCCTTGCCAATACCCCGAGACGCACCAGTGACGATTGCGGTCTTGCCGCGTAACGAAATTTCCATAAAGCGAGACTAATCGCTTATTTTTTTGAACGCGAAATTCGAATTATCTGAATTCGTCGACCGTCGAGTTCTTCAACGCGAAAAACAAGTTCATCAATGGTGACAGACTCGCCCACTTCAGGCACATGACCTAATTCGCCAAAGACAAGTCCGCCGATTGTGTCGTAGTCGTCGGTGCTGATTTCTGCTTCAAGTATCTCATTTAGCTTGTCAATTGTCGTAACCCCCGCCACAAGCAAGTCTCCATTGGGCTGTCGTTGCACCGATGTGTCGTCTTCGTCGTGCTCGTCGCCGATTTCGCCGACTAATTCTTCAAGACAGTCTTCGAGAGTAACGAGACCAGCGAGTAGGCCGTATTCATCGGCGACCATCGCCAAGTGAAACTTTTCTTGCTGCATCTGACGCATCAAATCAGCGACTGGCTTCATCTCGGGTACTACTTCTACAGAGTGCAAAGTTGTTTTGATTGACTCATTGCCACGACCAGAACGTTCGGCGGCAATCAAATCTTTTGCATATACGACACCCACTAGGTCATCTTGGTCGTCATCATCGGCGCGCAAAACAGGCAAACGACTCAACTGATGTTCAACGACGATGTCGATAGCTCGAGAGATCGTCAAGTCATCGTTGATGGTGACTACATCTGGACGCGGCACCATGATTTCACGAACGACCGTGTCTCCAAATTCAATCACCGATTCGATTAGTTCACGTTCTTCATGCTCAATAACAGCATCTTGTGCAGCCGCTTCAACGATGCCTAAGAACTCTTGCTCGCTAATGAAAGGACCAGCCGCAAGACCTTTGCCCCGCACGATCACATTCGTCAATTTAATAAGGCCTTGCGAAATCATTCGTAGCGGATAAAAGCTGGTAAGAGCGTTGACCGGCGCCGCAGTCAATGTCGCGCCACGAACCGGATGAATCAACCCATAGGTCTTTGGCACAGCCTCGGCCAAAACGAAAAAGACAATTACGTTTAGCGTGACACCGACTGCGACACCTGGTGCGCCGAACATTCGCCCCGAAACAATACCGGTAAGTGTCGCCTGAACTGTCTGAAAAATGTTCACTGTCAAGAGCAACGGGTTGACCCACTTTGTGGGGTCTTCGGCAAGTTTCAGAATGATCTTCGCGCGCTTGCCTTGTTGATCGAGAAGTGCTTGTGCTTTTTGTTTCGTAATTCGAGAAAGACTCATTTCGGCAAGTGAAAGACCGGTAAGTGCGATCAGCAATACAACGATCGCAAAGAGCATCCAAAAATCTGCTGCCGTGGGTGCCGCTGCAAGGATCATTCGTACACCCTGTTAAATGTTTCTGGCATCGGCCCACGCCAATGATGTAGCTCTAAAAGTTCGCGTTCACGCGATTGCATTTTTTTGGCGTCTCTTTCGTCCTCGTGGTCGTAACCCAAGACGTGCAGAACTCCGTGGGTTACCAAAAGGGCAAACTCATCGTCAATATTGCCGGCGTGAGTCGGCGATTGATTCTTCGCCACACTCGGACAAACCACAACATCGCCGAGCAAAATTGGTAGATCATTTAGGTCTACGCTCACTTTGTCTGGACCTCGCGATAACGCGCCTGGTCCAGGCGTGCGCACAGCCTCGACAGCGTCAAGCGGAAACGACAAAACATCAGTCGGCCCACTCTTGCCCATGTACTTTTCATTGAGACCAGCAATCGCCGATTCAGGCACGAACATCAATGTCAATTCAGCCGCTCCGCGAACACCTTCAGAGATCAAGATGTTTTTTGCTAATTGATGCCAACGTGCAACATCAACGGCAACATCAGTTTGTTCGTCCGCACAGAAAACTTCAATGTCACCGTCTCCACCAACTTTGCGCGGGCCGATTCGCTTTATATGCGGCTCAAGCACGATTGCTCACCGCACTCGAACCTTTCTGTTCATATGCGGCAACTATGTCTGAAACTATCTTGTGCCGAACGAT
>RFMT01000160.1 GCA_009927565.1 Acidimicrobiia bacterium | reverse complement strand
ATCAGTGACACCGAGATGCACGAACGAGAGACCATTGATGCCGGTGAGTACCTTTTCTAAACCAAACAGACCACTTCGGTTGTCAGGAATATCAACCTGTGTCATGTCGCCGGTAACAACAACTTTTGAGCCAAAACCAATTCGAGTCAAGAACATCTTTATCTGCTCGGGCGTCGCGTTTTGGGCTTCATCCAGAATTATGAAGCTGTTGTTGAGCGTTCGTCCGCGCATATACGCAAGTGGTGCAACCTCGACGACTTGTTTTTCGACTAACTTTTGCGCACCTTCAGCGCCGACCATGTCGTGAAGCGCATCATAGAGTGGTCGAAGATAAGGATCTAGCTTGGCCATCAAGTCGCCGGGCAGAAAGCCGAGTCGTTCGCCTGCTTCGACAGCGGGCCGCGTAAGAATTATCCGTTGAACTTGCTTTGTCTGTAATGCGTGTACTGCCATCGCGATCGCCAGCCAACTCTTGCCCGTGCCGGCGGGACCAAGACCAAAGGTGATTACATTTTCGCGAATCGCATCGACATAATGTTTCTGTCCTGACGTTTTGGGTCGCACCGGCTTGCCCTGATTGGCTCTGACGATGTCGTGGGTCAGCACCGAACTCGGTCGTTCATGCAGACGCAACATTTCTATGCTTCGAGCGACGACAACGGTATTTAGATTTTCGCCGCCTTGAAGCAACGAAGTTAATTCTTCAAACAAACTGCCGACGGTGTCGGTCTCGGTGCCAGAGATCGAAATTTCGTTGCCTCTAACACGAATCGTGGTGTTCGGAAACTCTGTTTCGATTAGTCGAAGGTGCGAATCTCGTTCGCCGAGCAAACTTGACATTAAGTGTGACCCTGGCACAACAACCGTCACTGCGGCTACGGAAACACTCATCGCTGGTTCAAGACTATCGCGCGCTGAACCTCAAAATTTATAGTAAAAATTCGGGGATTTAAGTATTTCTCACGAGTTCATCAGGCGATGAGGTTTCATCAATAACAGTTGAAGAAATCTTTGCAAAGTCGAGTGCGAAGTAGCGCTGTGTCGACAGAGGCAAGAGTTCGACGTCTCCGACCATCTTGGCCATGCGAAACAACAGTTCTGCTGCTCCACCTTTTGCGTCGGGTTGATGCACTTCAGGAATATCGAAAACTAAAAGCGCGCCATCACGAGCCTCTGCAGTCAATGCTTGCCGTGCGAGCAAAACGTTTG
>RFMT01000345.1 GCA_009927565.1 Acidimicrobiia bacterium | reverse complement strand
GCTTCTGGACCACCAACTGTGTAATCGCGCATCCGATCAGATTATCGCAACACTGAAGCGAGCGCGAAGCAGCCGAAGCTGTTCAAATTTGTTATAGACGCTGAAAAATCGCGATAGTTGCGAGGTCGCCGAAGTGAGGGCTTTTTGGACCATAAATTTGCACATTGTGAAACTGTGCATGCGTCGTACGGGCATTCATTTGCGCACTCTGCAGTGCCGTGTCGAAGCCTTGTGACGAAAAATGCTTGGCGTTGATGCCAATCACCAGCCATCCATTAACCCGAACAAGTTCGATAAGCGAGATGAAAGTATCTGCACCGAGGTGGCCATGTGTGAAGGTGCCCGCACTGATCATTGCGTCGAACGACATTTTTGGCAACTCAGTAGTTAGATCGGCTTCAATTAGATCGTTATAGACAGGCGAGCCGTCGATTCGTTTAGTTTTTGAGGCCTCGGTCAACATCTCTCGAGAAATATCAACCCCAATAATTTCTAATTCGGGTCGCAAGTTCGCCAGAAAGCCACCGACTGCACCTGTACCGCATCCAATGTCAACGACAGTTGTTATCTCAGTGCCCGGAACAAACTCATCGAATTTTTGAGCAATAGTGCGCGGATAAACATAGTCGTTCGCCTTAATAAAAGTTTCGTTATAAGTAGACGCCCATTCGGCGTAAAGTTTGCGACTGTCTTCGGGAGTCTTGACCGAGTAAGCCTTATCTAAGTCCACTCATTTTCCTTGCCACTTGGGCGCACGTTTCTCGGCGAACGCCCTTGTGCCCTCGGCGGCATCTTGCGACTCAATTGCCATTCGATAGGTGGGATTATTGCGCAACACAGACATTGCATCATCGGTCGAGACCGTCTCAAGTTGGCGAATCAAGTCAAGAACTGCAGCCACACTGAGCGGAGCAGAAAGACATATCCTTTCGGCGAGCTGTCGTGCCGTGGTCATTAGCTCGTCTGATGTTGAAACTTGGTTGACAATGCCCCAAGATTTTGCCTCGGCTGCAGACATGCGACGTCCCGAGATCAACATTTCGCGCGCAATGTTTGGCGGCACGACACGGGGCAATCGAATCGTTGCGTTGTCGGCGATCAAACCAAGCGTCGCTTCGGGCAAGAAAAACTCTGCGTGTTCAGCGGCAACGATGAGGTCAGCAGCAAGGGCTATTTCAAAGCCGCCCCCGACGGCCATGCCGTTGACCGCAGCGATCACTGGTTTGGGTCGAAACTTAAGTTCACTGATGCCCCCAAAACCGCCGACTCCGTAGTCTGACTCGAACGATTCGCCTTCGTTTGCAGCGCTGAGGTCCCATCCAGCCGAAAAGAACTTGGTGCCTGCGCCGGTCAAAATCGCCACGCGCATCTCGGGGTCGCGCATAAATGAGTCGAAGACCGAACTCATATCGCGACTAGTCGTCGCGTCAATCGCATTGGCTTTCGGGCGATTGATCGTCACTTCCAAAACTGCGCCATTGCGTTTGACTTCAATACTCATGGCGTCTCGGCAATCATTAACGCGTCAACTGCAATCGCAGACTTTGGGGTAACCAGCACAGGGTTTAATTCAATCTCGACAAGGTCATTTTTGATCGCTGTGTCGATCAGTTTTTGGATAAGTACGACCAACGAATCAACATTCGCAGCGGGCTTTCCTCGAAAGCCGTTTAATAAAGGAGCGACCCGTAATCTTTGGAGGGCGTTTTTGATCTCGTCGTTAGATGAAGGTGCCAACAGACAAACTGTGTCTCGCCATAATTCTGTGTAGATGCCGCCAGCGCCAAGCGTGACAAGCCAACCAACGGGGGCGTCACGACGGACACTTACTAAAACTTCGGCAATAATATTTGTCACCGTCTGCTCGATGAGAAATTCTCTGATCTCATTAGGCATCTCATTTGCTGCGGTCGTTAGCTCGTCGGCATTTTTGATGCCGACACGCACTGCGCCAGATTCACTCTTGTGGGCGAGTCCGAGTCCTTTGAGTGTGACTGGGTAGCCAACTTTTTCAGCGGATGATTTTATTTCGTTACGATTGGCCCGCACTCCGACAGGCACTGCGACACCGTTTAGCGCCAAAATTTTCTTTGCTTCGGCTTCATCAATCAGGTGAGTTTTGCCGGGTGCGACAACAGTTGCAGGCAGTTCGCCCGGCATATTCGCGCCGAGCCACGCTGCCGCATCAAGGGCGGCGAGTGACTCTTGCAAGCCTTGCAATAAAGTCATGTTTGCTGCGCGAGTAGCCGCGCGCACATCTGCAGTAACGCATTCTGAGATAGTTGCGACCACGACACCACGTTTGTTTGTCTTAGCGACGGCGTCGCCCAGGGCTTGTGCCGCAACAGTCCATGAGTCTGACGGTTGGTCATCACGGGGAGGCGTATCAAGAATCAAAATTGTGGCATCTTGTGGCCCGTTCATTACTTCGGCAAATGTGTTGGCAGTTGCTTTACGGTCGCCCCACATAAAGGTGTGGTAGTCAAACGGATTACCAATTGTTACGAGTTCAGTCAACGTCGCATTTATCCGCTGATAATGCTCTTCAGCAAAAGGTTCAAACCGCAACGAAGTTTTCTCGCTCAAATCGGCAACAAGTGAGGCCTCGCCGCCTGAGCAAGAGAGCGAAACCATTTTGTTGCCTGTCAGAGTGCCACCTTGATTGAGAAGTTTGAGAGTTTCTATGAGTTCGGTCGGAGAATCGACCATTGCAACTCCGCAACGGGCGAACAACGCTTCGTATGCGCGTCGTCGACCTGCAAGTGATGCGGTATGAGATGCGGCAATCAACGCGCCGGCCTCGCTGCGTCCAGTTTGCAGAGCGACAATTCGCAGGTGTCGTTGTGCGGCATAGTGAGCGAGGCGAGCGAATTTTACAGGATCGACAATCGCCTCAATAAACAGGCCGATAGAAGTGACTCGATTGTCGTTGATGAAAACTTCTAGGCAGTCTTCGACTCCTGCGACGGCTTGATTGCCAACGGTGACGAGGTATGCAAGATTCAAATCACGCAGTTGCAAAGTCAGATTTAATCCAACATTGCCGCTTTGACTTACTATCGCTGAACCAAATTTCTCAGGCCTGCAGCCGTGTTGATCGGGCCATAGTGCGACGCCATCCAGAGCATTGATGTAGCCGTAGCAGTTGGGCCCAAGAAGCGACATTTCCCCAGCCACGTCAACAAGTTTTTGCTGTAACTCAACACCATTGACACCTGATTGTGTTCCCGATTCGGCGAAACCCGACGCGTAGCAAACAGCACCACCACAGCCAAGTTTTGCCAACTCTGCAACAACACCGATAGTCGCGTTGCGATTTACGGCAACAAAGGCAACATCTGGTACGCCGGGCAGTTCGGCGATTGACTTAAAGCATTTGACGCCTGCGATTGCCTCGCGTGTCGGGTGAACGGGCCACAACTGGCCTGTGAAACCCAACTTTTGACATTGCTCGATAACACTTTGGGCCGGACCCGCGCCAAACAGTGCAATTGATCTCGGGTTCAGCGCGCGCGAAAGAAGTTGATCAGCCACCATATGGACGCAAAAGTGCACGCGAAATTATGTGTCGTTGAATCTCGCTTGTGCCGTCCCAAATGCGATCTACGCGGGTGTCGCGCCACATTCGCTCAAGCGGCAATTCGTCCATTAGGCCCATGCCACCAAAAATTTGAATCGCCTCGTCGGTGACAAACTGGCACATTTCACTTGCGAAAACTTTGGCCATGGCAACTTCTGTATCGCTAAATCTGCCCTGGGCATCGTTGTAAGCGGCGCGCAAGGTCAAGAGTTCTGCAGCGTCGAGTTGAATTTGCATATCCGCCAATTTGAAAGAGACACCTTGAAATTTGCCGATCTGCTGACCAAATTGTTCTCGAGTTGCGGCCCATTCAACTGAAAGTTTGAGTGCACGGCGCGCACGACCAACACAGACAGCAGCAACCTGCAGACGCGTTGCGCCGAGCCACTCATTTGCCGCATCAAAGCCCTTGTGCTCTTCGCCCAGTACATTGCGTGCAGGCACGCGACAGTTATCAAAGTTGAGAATCATGTTGTGATAACCATTGTTCGAAACGCAGTTGTAACCCTTTACACGTTCGCAACCTTTCGAATTGAAGTCGACAAGAAAGCCGGTGATTTTCTTTTTCACGCCCTTTGAGGTCTGCTCTTCTCCGCTGGCAGCAAACAAAATCACATAATCGGCCAAGTCTGCGTGCGAGATGAAATGTTTGGTGCCGTTGATTATCCAGTCATCACCATCACGAGTTGCAGTGCACTTCATGCCACGCACGTCAGAACCTGCATCGGGTTCTGACATCGCCAAGCACTCAACTCGCTCACCAGTAATTGTTGGGATCAAATACTCTTTGATTTGCTGGTCGCGGCATGCTCGCAAAATATTGCTCGGACGCGCGACTATGTAGTGTAGGGCATATGAAGTTGCACCGAACTCACGGTCAACAAGTGTTGTGTCAAAAGAGTCGAGACCGCCGCCACCAAGTTCGCTCGGCATATTGCACGCGTAGATTCCGGCGTCAATTGATCTCTGTTTGATTTGTTTGACTAGATCTGGCGAAACCTGACCGTCGCGCTCAACCTGCTCTTCATATGGCATTAGTTCACGTTCGGTAAATGTGCGTGTCGTATCGACAATCATCTGCTGTTCTTCGGTTAGCTCAAAGCGCATGGTTCAGTCTCTCAGTTTTTGTGCTTGATTTTCATAGTTCGACCAATTTCTGGCGGGGTCGGCAACTTGCCGTGTGATTGCTTGATTGCCGTCAGGGCGGTGGCGACAGACTCGGGGATTGGTGCCGCTTTTGCTGCTTTTGAGTCAACATGCACAAGCATTTGTTCACAAGTCGCAAGGCGCTCTTTGGTCGCCAAGTTGAACATCTCGTGGTTGAAATGCAAACGTTTGGCATCGAAATCAAGCACTTGGGTCGTAATGCGAAGTTTGTCGTCAAAGTCGGCTTCGCGTTCATAGATAATGTGAGTTTCGACCGTGTAATACGAGTTGCCTGCAGCACGATAATCGTCGTTTATGCCGATGTATTGAAACAAGACATCTGATGCCCAACCGAAGGCGGTGAGGTAAGCGGCTTCAGTCATGTGATTGTTGTAGTCGACCCATTCGGCAACGACACTGCACCGGTAGACATCGAGTGGTGCCGGTACGACTTCGCCGGGCTTCAGGGGCTCAACTTTAAAAATCATTTAACGCTTTGACCGACAAATCTTCCAACGCCATCTGGCTTTGCGAGTCTTGAGTGCGCTTCGGCAATTGGTGCGAGGCGAACCAAAAGTTCTTCACCAATCGGGGAGCCCTTTTTGAGTTTCGTATCGACATGCAAGTAAATATGTTCTGCAGTTGCTACGACTGTTCCGTCAGTCTTTGACATCACTGAGTGCAGATGAACTTTTTTTTCGTCGAGGGCAATTACTTGTGCCGTTACAACAATTTCGTCACCGACTTTGCTCTCATTGATGTAACGAACGTGGCTTTCGAGTGAGTAAAAAGATCGACCGGTCGCCAAATAGTCAGAGTTGAAGCCAAGTGATCTGAAAAATACATCCAGCGCCTCACTTGATAACTGCATATATCGACTGTCATTGGTATGGCCGTTATAGTCGGCCCAGTCGGCAGTGATGAATCGTCGTTGCACTTCGATTGGCTGATCAATTTTGGTCGGTGCCGGGGTCGCACCACTGAACAATTTGTTCTCATACTTTGCGAGCACTTCGCCGGCGCCAAAGCCGACCGATTTAAGACCCTGCATCACGGCGACGAGGCAGTCATCGCGAAGTTTTTCTAATTCGCGAATTGACTTAGTGCCCGCTTGATTATCTGACTGTGAGACAATCTTTTCGAGCAAGACGTCATCAAGTTCAGGCACATCCATGAGTTTGGTCCACGGCCACTTAAGAGTTGGCCCGAACTGCGCCATGAAGTGGCGCATACCTGCTTCGCCGCCCGCGATGCGATAAACCAAAAATGTTCCCATGAACGACCAGCGCAAACCTGCGCCAAATCGAATAGCGTCATCGATTTCTTCGGCAGTTGCGACACCGTCGTTTATGAGCCAAAGTGCCTCGCGCCACATTGACTCCATTAACCGGTCGGCAATAAAGCCATCAATTTCTTTTTGCAGCATCAACGGTCGCATGCCGATCGAGTCATAAACCTCGCGAGCATGTTCTTTTGCTTTTGCTGACGTCTTATCGCCGCCACATATTTCGACAAGTGGCAACAGATAGACAGGGTTGAATGGGTGGCCGACAACGAGGCGATCTGGGTTGACCATGTCGCGCTGCAACTGTGTTGGCAATATGCCCGACGTCGACGAGCCAAAAACGGTGTCTGGTTTTGCGGCACGGCTGGCACGACCCAAGAGCTCTTGCTTAAGTTCGACACGTTCGGGTGCACTTTCTTGAACAAAGTCGACATCAGATACCGCTTCTTCTGGCGTGGCAACGAAAGTGATTGTGCCTTCTTTGGGCAGTGGGGCGAGTGTCAACTTTGCGTATGCACGTCGCGCATTTGCCATGACTTCGCCAATTTTTCGTTCGGCCTGAGGGTCAACGTCATAAATTTTTACATCTATTCCGTTGAGGATGAATCGCGCGGCCCAACCACCGCCAATTACGCCACCTCCTAGAAGACCGACCGTGCGCAACGGCTTACTGAGACTCACGAGTGTTTCGTGAGTTTGAGTTTGTTGCGAACGTCTTGGGGTCCGATGACGTTGACGTTCATATTTTCGAGAATTTTCACGGCGCGTTCAACCAAGTCTGCATTTGTGGCAAGTTGTCCGCGCGACAAATAAATATTGTCCTCAAGACCCACGCGCACGTTTCCACCTGCGAGCGCTGCCATCGCCACAAACGGCAACTGCATTCGACTAATTGAAAAAGCCGAGAAAATTGCGCCCGGCGGTAGCTGGTTGACCATCGCCATGAATGTTGTCGGATCATCTGGTGCGCCATAGGCGATACCCATGCAAAGTTGAATCATGATCGGGTCGTCAAGCAAGCCTTCGGCAATTAGATCTTTCACCATCACTAAGTGACCCGTATCGAAAACCTCGAGTTCGGCTCGCACGCCCAGTTTTTGAACCTGCTTA
>RFMT01000292.1 GCA_009927565.1 Acidimicrobiia bacterium | reverse complement strand
TGGCAGAACCTTTTCGTCGCCTCCAAGCACCATGTCACCACCCATGCCTGCGGTCAAATTCAAGACAACGTCGGTGTTTGAAGATCGAATTCGATCTACTACTTCGGCGTAAAGTTCGACATCACGAGTGCCTTTGCCAGTTCGCGGGTCGCGAACATGGATATGCACAACCGCCGCACCTGCTTTCGCCGCATCGAGTGCCGAATCTGCGATCTGCTTTGGCGTTACCGGAACCTTGTCGCTTTTACCCGTCGTATCGCCAGCACCCGTCACCGCACACGTAATAAACACATCCCAGTTCATGGCTAGTCCTTTGCGTCTAAAGCGAAAATTAATAATTCGCTATTATCATCGAATCTTACTAGTTTCATGTTTGGACAAGGCGGGGAATTGTATTCCCAATCATCAGGCCAATCTGCTCGAGGTGTAATAGCGAAGTCGGCATCCGAGCGTGTCAATTGTTTGCAAGCGATCTCAGCCATTAGCGGATTGATGCTGATGTCTTCAAGCGAGATAATACCTAGAGCATTTTCGATATCACTTAAAATCTGAATTGCAGGGCCATTGTTACCGAAAAATACGTACTTGTTTCTTCTATCATTTCTAACTAATTCGCGCATCTCATTAAAACTTGGTGGCTCGGTTAATCGGCCCGCACTCCAGCTTTCGCCATGCCCCATTACGCGACGCCACTCGAATGCCGGGTTTGGTGCACTAAACAACGAGACCAAAGGAATTAGTGCAACGAGGAATGTTGGCAAAATTAGTAGCGAAGTTCTCAAAGTGCTCGGATGATTTTCACGTAAGTTTGAGTTTCTAAGAATTTGAATGTAACTTACAATCACTAGAGATAAAGGAACCAGAAAGACAACGATCTCTGGCACGAGAGACCGACCTGTAAAATAGAAAAGTGTTGAAGATCCCCAGAGTCCTGCAAAGGCAAGAACGATCGCAGTGCTCGAATCTTTGATCTGTAGTTGGTGCAAACTACCTCTGCCAAACAAAGCAAGTGTGCCGATTATTGCACTTGTCCCCAAGGCTGAGTAAAAGAAAACCCACAATCCAAAATCGGGCATCGGCAAATTCATATAGCCATCCAGGCCATGGACCTTAATCATTGCGAGCCAAGTGGAGATTTGTAGTGCGTCTCCGAATAGGGCATAGACGAAAAATATCGATCCGAAGGTGACCAAAGTCGACACTAAGGTAAGTGTGAAGGTGAGGTTTGTAATTCTCCGACTCGATCGAAGAGCAGTCAAAATTATTAAGACCGCCATGGCCGCAGGAATACCGAATTCCGGATTATTGAATGCAGTGATGCCTGCGATAAACCCAACTGTTACCGCTGACCGCATTCTTGCGTCGCGTATCTCTGCCTTGTTGAGGCGGAGAAGCCCAAACAAAAGAATAAGGGGCAAAACTGTT
>RFMT01000186.1 GCA_009927565.1 Acidimicrobiia bacterium | reverse complement strand
ATGTACTTCACGACAACTGGTTGGATGATGTGGAATTGGCTCGTTTCGGTGCTCGCAAGTGGCGCCACCGCCGTGCTCTATGACGGCTCACCAAGTTTTCCGACGATGAATAGATTGTTTGATCTTGTCGATCAAGAACGGCTCACACTTCTTGGCACTTCAGCCAAGTTCATCGACTCGGCCCGAAAGTCTGAAATCAATCCGAATGCGACACATTCACTAAAAACATTGCGCACTATTTGTTCGACTGGTTCGCCGCTTGCGCCAGAGGGTTTTGGTTGGGTTTATGAAAAGGTTTCAACCGACTTACATCTCGCCTCAATTTCTGGTGGCACTGATCTCTGCGCGTGTTTTGTCGCAGGCGACCCAACGAGTGGCGTTCACGCAGGCGAGATACAACGTCCGTGTCTTGGTATGGATACTGACGTGGTTGATGACCAAACAAACTCGCTCAAACAGAGTTTCGATTCTGCGGGCGAACTAGTTTGTCGTCAGCCATTTCCGTCTGTGCCACTTGGGTTTTGGGGTGATGGGCACCGGGTTTGCCCGACCCAAACTCGCCCGGACCAAAATTTCGTGCCGCGTATTTTGAGAGATTCCCCGGCATGTGGGGCCATGGCGACTTTGCGTCATGGTCGAAAAACGGCGGCATGACGATTCATGGCCGCAGCGATACAACGCTTAACCCAGGTGGTGTTCGAATTGGCACTGCCGAGATTTATCGAGTCGTCGAACAACACGCCGATGTTCTCGAGAGTCTGGTTTTTGGACAAGATTTTGACAACGATGTGCGCATTGTTCTAGCAGTAAGGCTTCGACCTGAAATTTCGTTGTCGGATTCGCTCATTGCCGATTTGAAAACACGAATCCGCAACGCATGCACACCACGTCATGTACCAGCCGTCGTAATTTCAGTTGCAGATCTGCCGCGCACCCGCAGCAACAAGTTGGTCGAATTGGCAGTTGCTGATGCAGTAAACGGTCGACCAGTGCGCAATCTTGAAGCAATTGCGAACCCTGAGGCAATAATTGCGATAGTCAACGCCCTAAAGCAATAACTTTTATCTCTGACTAATAGTTCGGTTTCAAGTTCAACAACGGCAAGTAATCATCCAAGTCAAGTGCGTCAAAGCCACCGATAAAAAGCGCCGAACTTGCATCAGCAATTTCTGGGTCGCGGGTTGATTCGCTCAAAGCGCCACGAAGTTCATTCAATTGCGAATCGGTGACTGAACGATGGGTAATAATCGGCAAACACGGCACGAGCGGGCCACAACAAATCACAAATAATGAATTCACCGCCATTGGTTCAATTCTTCGAAGATGGGCGAGTGTCACACTGTCGATCGAGGCAATATCAGCCTCGCCACGACACAACATTCGCACACTCTCTGCGTGCGAACCCGACTCGCGAATCTGCCCGCGCCAAGATTCTTGTGGTCCGTGAATTGCCGCGATCAGACTTACCCATCCCGACAGACTCTCTAGATCATTGACTGCGGCAACAGAACCTTGAAAGTCGAACGGCGTTCCGTCGACTCTGCCCAAAACGACGCTTCGATAAAAATGGCTTGCAGATTCGGGTGTCGTTTGGCGAAACGCACCAACCACACGCACTTTTTCGGCAAGCCGAGTTACGAGTGGCCAACCACAAGTCTGGCTAACAAAGGCTTCGTCGCTTTGCCAAAGTTTTGTCGGGTCGCTTGTCCGCGACAACTTACTGGGCAGCCAAGCACAGCGACTTGCAGTAGTGCTCCAAAGTTTGTCATAAGCCCATGCGACGTCTTCGAAAGGATAGAAACCGAACTCTGCAACTGCATCGCCCGAGATACTCATTATTCTCAGGCTAGTTAATTTTTACGGATGCAGTCCGCGCATGCGATGCGAGTCAGCAATTGTTTTGATGCCGAGTACGGATGCCGCTAATCGATATGGCAACTTCTGTTCAACCGAAAATGAATGCAAGCGCTTAAACGCCGACTGCATCAGCGAGATTACTTTCTCGTTCACTTCATCTTCATCCCAACTCAGGTGCGCAAAGTTCTGACATTGCTCGAGGTAACTGCAGGTTACGCCGCCTGCATTGGCATAAATATCGGGCACGACGATGATCCCGCGATCGGTTAGAACTTCGTCCGCTTTTGGCGTCAGTGGACCATTTGCTCCTTCAACTATGAGTTTCGCCTTGATCTGCGAAGCAGTATGTTCATCGACTGCATCGCCCAATGCGCATGGCATCACAATGTCGCAGTCAACAGAAAATATGCTTGTCGAGCCATCAATACCTTTGCCGATTATTTCACCAGCGCCTGTTTCGATCACGCTCTTTGCACCTTCGCGCATTTTGCGATCGATCAGCGCAATGTCAAGCCCATTTGCATTGTGAATTGCGCCGCCGACATCAGCAACAGCGACGATCTTTGCGCCACGCGCCTGCGCGAGTCTTGCTGCCCACGCACCTACTTGTCCATAACCTTGAACTGCAATTCTTGCTCCCTCGAAAGCGAGTCCCATCTCTCGACCTGCCAACGCCGCAGCTTCAACTGCGCCGCGGCCGGTAGCTGATTCACGACCGAGCGAACCACCCAGTTCAATTGGCTTGCCCGTCACAACACCAGGCACGATGTGTCCAACGCTCGCTGAATATTGGTCTAGGACCCACGCCATCACTTGGGCATTTGTGCCGACATCGGGTGCCGGTACGTCTTTATCGGGGCCAAGAAACGGAATCAATTCTGAAACATAACGACGAGTAACTTTTTCGAGTTCGCGGAGTGTCAGCGTCTTTGGATCAACCGCAATGCCACCTTTTGCGCCACCAAGTGGCAGATTCATGATAGCCGTTTTTAATGACATGCCAATTGCAAGCGCAACAACTTCGTCGCGTGTCACCCCAGGGTGATAGCGAATACCGCCTTTGGCAGGACCTCGAGTCGTGTTGTGGTGAACTCGCCATCCGACAAGGTGGTCTCGCGTGCCGTCGTCATGCCTAAATGGAATTGAAACTTCGAGCACTCGTCGCGGCGCGATGATCGTCTCGATTAATCCGTCTTCGAGACCGAGCCATTCACCGGCCTGACGCACTCGAAATTCGGCTGACTCAAGTGCAAGATCTTTCGGCAGATGTTGTGCGCTCATGGCTATATTCTGCCTCATCGGGCGATGCGCGTGGTGTTGCGACAAATTTACTTAAGCGGTCGCAACCGGGGCCATTTGCCTATTTTGTCTAACCCAGCGACTGTGCTGGCCATCGTTTCTGGGGTTACGGGATGACTAATTAAATAGCCTTGAGCTTTGCTGCATCGCAAGTCACCTAGTGCGTGAAGTTGCTCGACGGTTTCGACCCCTTCTGCGACTACGTCAAGCCCGAGAGAATTTGCCATCGCAATGATCGTTCGCACTAGAGATCGTGCGTTTACATCACTTGCCAACTCGTTGATGAAGGTTCTGTCAATTTTCAATCTGTGGATTGGAAACCGTTGCAAAAACGACAGTGATGAATAACCGGTGCCGAAGTCGTCAATTGCTACGCGCACGCCGATTTCTGAGAGTTTGCGCAACGTATCGAGAGCCTGTTCGGGCTGGGTGATCATCACACCTTCGGTTACTTCAAGCCACAACTGATCTGCGGGCATATGAGAGCGCATCAATGCTTCGTTGACAACCGCAACAAAATTGGGATCATGCAGTTGCCGGGGCGAAACGTTGACCGACATCGTCGCGTCGCGGCGACAGATGCCTTGATTTATCCAACTACGCAAGTGGGTGAGTGCTTCAAGCAACGCCCACGCACCAATCGGCACGATTGTGCCAGTTTCTTCGGCAATCGGAATAAATTCAGCGGGCGAAATATTTGTGCCGTCCTCCATGTCCCAGCGCATCAGAGCCTCAAAACCGATTACATCGCCAAGGTCGATATCAATTATTGGTTGATGAACTAGTCGAAGTTCGCGACGCTCGAGTGCTCGGTAAAGGGCAGTTTCAACTGCCAAGCGTTGATTGACGCGTTCACGCATCGACTTGTCGAAAATCGCAACGCAGTTTCGCCCTGCATCTTTCGCGCGATACATCGCAGTGTCTGCATTGCGCAATAAGTCGTCTGCCGAAGTCGAAATCTCACGATCAAATACTGCGACACCGATACTTGCAGAAACAAAAACATCTCCTTGACGCAAAGCCAAAGGTTCGTGAAAACTTTCAAGCACCATATCGGCCAACAAGACGGCATCGCTTTGACTTCTTGTTTTAGCGTCGAGCACAACGAATTCATCACCCGAAATTCGTCCGACAATGCATCTCTCGGGCAGCGCTACCCGCAACCTTTGAGCAACCGAGACCAATACATCGTCGCCGGCCGAGTGACCGAGACTGTCGTTAATGTTCTTGAATCGATCGACGTCAATAAACAAAATCGTCGGCGTGAGGTCGTTGAATCGTGCACCCTCCAACGCCGCGGCGACGTGTTCGATCATCAAACCGCGATTCGGAAGACTGGTAAGTGAATCAGTTTGTGCAGAAGCGATTAGTTGCGCCTGTAGAACTGAGTTGGCACGCACCGCGAAAACCACTCGCAATGTGACAGCCGTAGCCAGAACAAAAATTGAGACCGCTCGCACCGTTCGATCAACATCGTTTGTTGGGTTCGATAGTGCCAACACGACAACAGGCAAAACCAAAGATGTAGTAGTCAAAATGAGTCGACTTAGTAGAGGCTGTCTGAGTCGCCGCGCTGAGTGCGACGCTATGGTGGCCACGCTCGGGTGCAATATCGTCGCAGAAACCAAAAACAAGCTTGCAATGTACGGAGCATTGGCGAATTGATCAGAGATCTGATATCTCCCTGATTGATTGGTCGCGTAGAAAAAGTCGCCAATCAAAGAGCAGGCAATTGCGCTACTGGCGAACCATACTGCCTGTGTTCTCTCGGTGTCAGTAAACAACAATGTTGCAAGCAGAAATATGACTATTGCGCTTGAGGCTAATGTTGCGCCACGAATTGCCGTTACCGATACGACATCCGATGAAATTTCTCGCGCCGGATTCAAAAACACGACCCAAATCAAAAACCATGAGCCAAGTCCGATTATCAGCGAGTCAAAAACAACGTTCACCGGGTCGCGTCCAAATCTGCGCTGCACGGTGACGACAAGTCCGAAAACCAATATCAATTGGACGCCTAGAAATAGAGTCTCTGAGATCGCCTGAGTCAGCACGTCTCTTGAATCACGATTGTCAAAGATCTGTGCGGCGATCAAAATTACGATCAGCAGAACAAGGGCAGACCAGACACGGCGATCAGGTCTGTTGATTGCAACGCCGACAATTGCACAAATAAAAACCTGAACGGCTGAGATCATGTAAATCAAGTCGCTCGAAAGCGCTGAAAGACCAGCTACATGTAGGCCGGCGGCGACAACGGCCAGGCCAGTCATCGCCCACGCCGCACGAGAAACGGCTTTTGACATCACGAAAACGGTACTACAGATGTTCTAAACTTTTGGGAGGCGGGGTTTTGTCCAAGGTTCGGCGTCGTGCGCCGAGAAAG
>RFMT01000245.1 GCA_009927565.1 Acidimicrobiia bacterium | reverse complement strand
GTACCGCCGCCTCCGCCCGAAGCGAATTTGAGTTTCGCAAGCACAACAGTTGCCTCAGGCACAACAATTTTTGCAAGTGCGCCGACAGTCGGCGCGATGCCACTGATAATCACAGTGCATGTTGCTGGCGCCGTGAAGAACCCTGGTGTTTATCGACTTAAATTTGGCTCACGTATTAATGACGGCATTGTTGCCGCGGGCGGCGCAACCAGTGCCGCAAATCTTGATGTAATCAATTTGGCAACTGTCTTGAACGAGGGTGAGCAAATTTATGTGCCCAAGCGGGGCGAAAAGCCACATGTGATTACAAATCGACCACAAGCAGGTGGTGCTGGCGGTGTGGGCGGTATATCCGGCGGTGCAGGTGGTGGCGGTGGTGCGACGGGTGTTGCGACCGGCGCAACAAACAGCGCGGTGCCCCAACTGATCAACATAAATTTGGCGTCGGTAATAGAGCTCGAACAATTACCGGGCGTAGGGCCGTCAACGGCAAAAGCAATAGTTGCGTATCGCGAAAAAAATGGTGCGTTCTTGAAAGTTGAAGATTTGTTGAAGGTGCGCGGCATTGGGCCCGCGAAGTTAAGCGAAATCTTGCCGCGTGCCCGGGTTAACTAGAGCGCGCCGCGGGTTGGCGGGTGGGCGACTATCGCGCGGATTGGCTAAAGCGCGCCGAGAACTAACGCTGCGAGAGCGAGCGAAACCAATGAACCAAGCACCAAACCAATTGCCAGCGGTCGAAATTCTCGACGCCATTCTGGCCAACTAGCGATAACTTCTCGAATTGCGCGAAGGCTTGCGTAGTGACCGATAATCCACCACAGCAACATGCTCGAAATAAAACTCAGCGCGTAAAGAGTGAAGCCACCCGAGGCCGGTATGCCGAACAGCGGCATGGTCGGCAACGCAATAAAGGTAAGAACGAAACCGAGCAAGCCAGTTAATGAGCCAGGCAACGCAAGCAACACGAGGCCGACGACGAGCAAGCCAAAAGCAAGAGCAGTTGCAATTAGACCGCCGCGTCGGCGCACTGCGTTGCGATGAGCGACGATGCCATCGGGCACCACGCGTCGAGACTTGCCAGCCATGACTACATCGTACGATGTGCGGCGCCACGATTGGCTGATTGTGTTCGGTGTCGCCGTGTATTTGTGTGTTGCGCGCGCGAGCAAAACGGTTTGTCTTTCAATTTTGATTGCAGTGGCAATTAGTTGTGTTATTGCACTGCGTCGGTCGATGATCTCGCGATCACTGGCTTCAGTTTTGATTTCGATCTTCGTATTTGGCGCAATTAATTCGCAACGTGCACTCAATGACTTTGCCAATGTGCGGCTCGGTGATTACGAGGGATACGCAACTGTTATGAGCGACCCGCAAAATATCGGCGCGGCAACTCGCACCACGCTTGAAATCGGACGCGATCGCTTTGTTGTGTATGCATATGGTCAACCCGCTTGGCGATTGGCTGGCACCAAAGTAGGAGAGCAGGTTCTTGTGCGCGGGCGGCGTGAGCCGTTCGAAACAAGAACCGAATCAAGATGGCTCGCACAACATATCAAAGGCAAATTTCGCCCTGAGTTTGTTGACGAAAAGCGTCTTGCAGCGGCGCCAATTTTGCGCAGTGTTCAACGTGTGCGTGATCTTGTCAAACTTGGTTCAGACTCGCTTGAGAATGATGATCAAGCGTTGTTCACTGGCCTGGTAATTGGTGACGACACGCGGCAGTCAGAGGCGATGATTGACGCTTTTCGAAAATCTGGGCTTGCGCATCTGGTGGCCGTATCGGGTCAAAATGTTTCGTTTGTGCTCGCCGCACTTTCGCCGCTTTTATCGCGCTTGAAAAACCGACTACGCATTTTTGCCACACTCGGGGTTCTCGTATGGTTCGTATTGATCACACGCGTTGAGCCGTCAGTCGTGCGTGCGGCAACGATGGCTGGACTCGCATTTCTTTCTGTCGCATTTGGTCGACCAACCAGAACTATGCGATTGATCGCACTGACGGTTCTATTGGCAGTCGTTGTTGATCCACTTTTGGCTTGGTCGGTCGGCTTTTTCATGTCAGTTGGTGCGACCTGTGGTTTGTGTATTGGTGCTGAGCCGTTGGCAAAAATTGTGAGGCGACCGAAATGGTTGGCTCAACTCATCGGAGCGACAGTTGCCGCACAACTTGGTGTGATGCCAGTTGCGATTTTGATTTTTGGTCTGCCTTCGGCGACCGGCATTATTGCCAATGTCCTGTCGGTGCCAATTGCCGGCTTAGTGATGTTGGTGGGTTTGCCGATGGCATTGCTTTCGGCGTTGATTGGCAACTTTGGTCTCGACCAGATTGGTGATCTGATGATGTTGCCGATTCAAGTTGGCGTGCGGTGGGTCTGGTGGGTTGCTGAAATTTTCGCGCGACTTCGATTTGAAGGCGTGGCAAATCTTGCCCTTTGGCTCGGAGTTTTTCTGGG
>RFMT01000255.1 GCA_009927565.1 Acidimicrobiia bacterium | reverse complement strand
CGTGCACCCGCGACAGCTGTTGGCAGAACTTGAGCCAAACCCGAACCACGATCATTATCGAAGCGAACTTTGTTGGCGCGAGTTTTATGCCGATGTGTTGTATCACCAGCCGCAGACGACTTGGAAGAATCTGCAACCCAAGATGGACAGTCTGCAAGTTGACACAGATGCGAAAGCCAAACAGCGATTTGAAACTTGGTGCGCTGGCAAAACTGGATATCCAATAGTTGATGCCGGCATGCGACAGATGCTGGCAACTGGCTGGATGCACAATCGTGTGCGAATGATCGCCGCCAGTTTTTTGGTCAAAGATTTGCACCTACCGTGGCAGTGGGGTGCGAAATTTTTTATGAAGCATCTGGTTGACGGCGATATCGCATCGAATAATCACGGCTGGCAATGGACCGCCGGAACTGGAACTGATGCGGCACCGTACTTTCGTGTGTTCAACCCCGTGTTGCAAGGCGAGAAATTTGATCCCAATGGAAATTATGTTCGTGAATGGATACCTGAATTGCGCGACGTGCCAAAAAAGTTTGTGCACTCACCTTGGTTGCAACCCGAAGGCGGTTTGTTTGCGCAATACCCAGAACCCATGGTTGATCATTCGCAAGAGCGTGATGAAGCGCTAAGTCGCTACAAGATCAGCGGGGAAATCAATCGCTCTGTAGTCTGACGCTAGGTAGCCTGTTAGGTAGAAAATGCTTGACGATCGTAAGACTGCAATCCTCAGGGCCGTCGTAGAGGAGTACATCGCCACCGCGCAACCGGTGGGTTCTGCGCACATTGCCAATAATCGTGATTTTGCAGTCTCATCGGCGACGGTTCGCAATGATATGGCGTCATTAGAGCGCGAAGGCTATTTGATGCATCCGCATACTTCGGCTGGTCGAATACCGACCGACAAGGGTTATCGATTCTTTGTCGACAACCTGGTGCCGAATGGTTCGCTCGGCTCAATCGAACAGGCGAAAGTTGGAAGTTTTTTTGAAACTGCGCACTTCCGTCTCGAGGAAACCCTTCAACGAACGTCAATGTTGTTGGCACAGTTGACAAATTATGCATCAGTTGTAATCGGGCCGACTGCAGAAGTTGCCGTGGTGCGCTCAGTTCAGTTAGTTAGATTGTCAAGTCATCACATCACGGTGGTAGTTGTGCTTTCGAACGGTGCAGTCGAAAATGCGCAGATTGAAATCGCTAGTGATGTTTCAGATGACGAAGTTATGCGAGCCAATGCAGAACTGCAGAATTTGATGATTACAAAGCCGTTGCGTGACGTTTCTGCGCATCGCGAGGCAAATCGCAAGGCGAGCAAAGAGCAAACCCGTGCCGCGGGTGTCGCGACACTGTGTGAAAAAGTTTTGTCGGCCATTGAACGCGTGCGAAATGACGAGAACTTTTATGTTGGTGGCGTAGCGCAGATGGCTGAAGCATTCGATGCAGTAGAGATCGTGCGCAATGTTTTGCACACTCTTGAGCAGCAATATGTCGTCGTGACTCTTGTTCGCGACATGTTGAATCGGGGTGTTTCGGTGGCGATCGGTGCCGAGCACGGTGTCGAGCCACTTTCGGCATGTTCGGTTGTCTTGGCGCCAGTTCGCGCCGACGGCGAAACTGTGGGCACTGTTGGCGTGCTCGGGCCAACGCGCATGAATTATCCGCAAGCATTGGCGACCGTAGATTTGGTTAGCGACCGACTTGGTCGTCGTTTGACCGAAAATTAATTCGAATGGCGCAAGATTTTTATCAGTTGCTTGGCGTGTCGCGTGGGGCAAGCCAAGAAGAATTAAAGCGTGCTTATCGTAAGTTGGCGCGTGAACTTCACCCTGATGCAAACCCAAATAACGCTGAAGCAGAAGAAAAATTCAAACTTGTAAGTCGCGCATACGAAGTTTTGTCAGACGAAGAGACTCGTGCGCGATACGACCAATTTGGTGAAGCCGGCATTTCGGGTGGGGGTCGTGGCGGTGGAGATCCGTTTGGTGGTGCCGGAGGATTCGGCAGCATCTTTGATGCATTTTTCGGTGGTGATTCACCATTTGGTGGTGGGCGTCAGCAATCGGGACCACAACGCGGCCAGATCTAGAAACACAAATTGAAATCGACTTTGTTGATGCGGTATTTGGTTGTCGTACTTCGGTGTCGATTAGATCTGCGGTCAGTTGTGAAGAGTGCGAAGGATCGGGAGCGGCTGCAGGCACTAAGGCCACATCTTGCGCCGAGTGCAATGGCTCGGGCCAAGTGCGACGAATGCGTCAGAGCATTCTCGGGCAAATGGTGACAACGACGCCCTGTGGTCGTTGTCGCGGCATGGGCGAAGTGATTGCGTCGCCATGCAACAAATGTCGTGGCGAAGGGCGAGTGACCAAAGATCAGTCGCATGAGATTGAGATTCCGGCCGGCATTGCGGCAGGCCAAACGATGCGAGTTAGCGGTCGTGGGGGTGTAGGTCCACGTGGTGGTGCGGCCGGAGATTTGTATGTGCATATTGAAGTTGCGCCACACGAGATGTACCAGCGTGAAGAAAATGACCTGGTAACAAACGTGCAAGTTTCGATTGCACAGGCGGCGCTCGGTGTTGATCTTGTTCTGGCGACGCTTGATGGTGACGAGACACTTACAGTTGCACCTGGCGTGCAACACGGGCATGAGTACGTGCTCAAAGGACGTGGCGTACCGTACTTGAATCAAGGCGGACGCAATCGAGGTCGAACACGCGGCGACCTTCGCGCACGAATTGAAGTCGTTGTGCCAAAAAAACTTTCATCAAAAGAGCGCGATTTGTTGCTTCAACTTGCCAAAGAGCGCGGCGAGCAAGTCGCAGTTAGCGACAGTTCATTGAAGTCAAAGATTAAGTCGGCGTTTTCGTGATCTCGACGCTGCGTAGCTCAGCGGCACATGTTTTTGTAGATTTGATTGACGAACCAGTTTTGGGCGACGTAGACGCGCACCATTTATTGCGTGTATTGCGGGTCAAGTCGCGAGACGTCGTGACGATTTCAGATGGTGGTGGTCGTTGGCGAACATGCGTTGTTGATAGCGATGAAAAAGTTGAGGTGACGAGCGAAGTCTTTGTTGAAGCGGCACCGAAGTGGCAGTTGAAAGTCGCATTTTCTATTGTCAAAGGTGATCGGCCTGAGTGGACAGTTCAGAAACTAACTGAGATTGGTATTGACGAGATCGTCGTTTTGGCGCCGACAGTTCGCAGTGTCGTGCGATGGGATGCGGATCGCACAAACAAGAATCTAGAAAAACTGCGATTGGTGGCTCGTGAGGCGGCGATGCAGTCACGACGCGTTTGGTTGCCAAAAGTAAGCGGTGTTGTGTCTCTGGCGCAGTTGAGCGATGCCTTTATCGCCGACCCGACTGGCGAGGTGTTGAATGAGTCGCATCATACGATTGCGATTGGCCCCGAGGGTGGTTTTGTGCAAGAAGAAATCTCCGGTGGCAAAGGTGTTGTCTCGCTTGGTGACACAATTTTGCGAGCAGAAACTGCGGCCATCAGTGCGGCTGTTCTAATGTCGAGTTACCGAAACAAAGGAAGTTGAACCGACAATGAGCCCACCCGACGACGAGATGCTTGAACATTCTCCGTTTTCGCGGTTGGTAGGTGAGCGCCTGAGATCGATTCGCTCGCAGAAGAATTTGTCCCTGAGCGAGGTCGAGATTAAGTCGAACGAAGAATTCAAGGCCTCAGTGCTTGGCGCTTACGAACGCGGTGAGCGCGCAATTTCTGTGCCCCGCCTTGAACGCCTGGCCAAGTTTTACGGTGTGACAATTGATCAACTTTTGCCGCGTGACCCGTTGCGAGTTGAAGATAATCAACCAGGAGCCTCTGCTCCGACAAAACTTCGAATAGACGTCGCCAAACTATCGACGCGTGACGGTCTCGAATTCAAGATGCTTGAGCGGTTCTTGAGAATGATTCAAGTGCAAAGACAAGACTTCAACGGCAAGGTCATAACTGTGCGCGCGCACGATACTCGGGCGATTGCCGTGATGCTCGATATCGCCGTCGATGAAGTTGGCGCCAAGCTCGCCGAACTTGATTTGTTGTTTGTGCCACCAACAACGCAGAGTTAAGAATCATGCACCCAGGATTTGGTGTTTACATTCATATTCCGTTTTGCGCAAAAAAGTGCGACTATTGCGCTTTCGCAACGTTTACCGACCGCCACCAACTGACTACTGATTATTTGACCGCGCTACGCAAGCACATTAAGCGCAGTGTGGCGAATGCAATGCCTCGCGCGACGAGTGTGTTTATCGGTGGAGGCACACCGACTCTTGTGCCTGCGGCCGAGTTGATGAGCGTGTTGGCGGAAATACCGCTTGCAGCAGGCTGCGAGGTGACGGTCGAATGCAACCCAGACGACATAACTCTTGAAATGATGCAGATGTATCGCGCAGGCGGAGTAAATCGCATCAGCATCGGTGTTCAGTCGACGGTCGAACACGTGCTGAAGTCGCTTGGACGTACTCACAACCCGGAGAACGTGCAGCGCTCGGTATCTTTCGTTCGTGATGCCGGATTTGAGACTTTCAATCTCGACATTATTTATGGTGCTGCAGGCGAAACCCTTGATGATTGGTCGCAGACTTTGCAA
>RFMT01000362.1 GCA_009927565.1 Acidimicrobiia bacterium | reverse complement strand
GAGCGTGAACGTGGCATCACGATCAAAGCGCAAAACGTTCGCGTGTCATGGCGTGACCATATTTTGCATTTGATCGACACGCCTGGGCACGTTGACTTCGGCTACGAGGTGAGTCGATCATTGGCGGCATGTGAAGGTGTTGTTTTGGTTGTTGATGCCGCGCAAGGCATCGAGGCACAGACACTTGCCAACTGTTACTTGGCGCTTGAAAACAATTTAGAAATAGTTGCTGCACTCAACAAAATCGATTTGCCTGCTGCTGACCCAGATAGATATGCGATGGAGATCGAAAAAGTTCTCGGCATTCGTGCCGAAGATATTTTGCGCATCTCGGCAAAGACCGGCGATGGTGTGCCTGAGTTGCTCGATGCGATCATCGAGAAGATTCCGGCCCCGACGGGTGACGCCGATGCGCCACTTCAAGCGTTGATTTTCGATAGTCAATACGACCAATATCGCGGCGTTGTTTCGTCGGTGCGTGTGATGAACGGTCGTATGCGAAGCAACGAGAAACTTCGATTTATGCAAACCAATGCCGTGCACGAAGCGCTTGAAGTGGGTGTGCGACGACCAGTGCCATCGCCGGTCGACGAACTTGGACCAGGCGAGGTTGGTTATCTGATTGCCGGTATCAAAGATGTCGGTGAAGCCCGAAGTGGTGAGACCGTAACTCACGAATCTCGACCTGCAGAAAAACCACTTGATGGCTATAGCGACCCGAAGCCGATGGTGTTTTGCGGGCTGTTTCCGATTGATGCAGATGATTTTGAAACTCTGCGTGAGAGTTTGCAGAAGTTGAAACTTAACGATGCTTCGATCAGTTACTCACCCGAGTCATCTGGCGCGCTCGGGTTTGGTTTCAGATGCGGTTTCTTGGGTTTGTTGCACATGGAGATTGTCAAAGAGCGACTTGAGCGCGAATTCAACTTGGCACTGATAGCGACAGCGCCGTCGGTGCAATATCAAGTCACCAAGACTGACGGAAGTCGAGAGATTTGCGACAACCCGAGTGAGTTGCCACCAACGGTTTACATCAAGTCGATTGAAGAACCGTATTTCAAAGTCGACATCATCACGCCAAAGGATTACACCGGCGCGTTGATGGATCTTTGCCAAACTCGTCGTGGCGAACTCGGCAAACTCGAATATCTCTCGCCTGAGCGTGTCGAAATGCATTACTTGATGCCGCTAGCAGAAGTAGTCGTTGACTTTTTTGATCAGATGAAGAGTCGATCGCAGGGCTATGCAAGCCTCGACTATGAACTGCACGGTTACCGAGAGTCTGATTTGGTGAAAGTTGATCTATTTTTGAACGGCATCCCTGCAGATGCCTTCAGCACGATCGTGCATCGCGAAAAGGCCTATGACTATGGCAAGCGGATGTGTGAAAAACTCAAAGAGTTGATTCCGCGGCAGATGTTTGATGTGCCAATTCAGGCTGCAATCGGTGGCAAGTTCATCGCTCGCGAAACCGTGAAGGCAAAGCGCAAAGACGTGTTGGCCAAGTGTTA
>RFMT01000139.1 GCA_009927565.1 Acidimicrobiia bacterium | reverse complement strand
AATAATTGCTCTGCGACACCGACGTTCTAGCGTGTAGTCGTGACGATTCATCTGATTACCGGTTCTGATCCGCGATTGGTTTCAGACAAAGTAAGCGACATCACTCGCGAACTGATCAAGTCGATGGCGACAGACGAAAACCGAAGCACGATTTTAGAGACCCATGATGCCGGGGCGGCAAGTGCCCAAGAGCGTGAAGACGCAATTCGTCGTGCGATTTCGTCGGCCGAGACGATGTCACTATTTGGCGAAGAGCGAGTCGTGGTGATTCGAGAAATTTCAGAAGCAACAGTTGGCGAACTTTCGAGTTTGGTCGAGTATCTCGAGCACCCGGTCGACAGTACGCACTTGGTGCTGAGCGCATCTGGCAAATTGGCCAAATCTGTTTCAGATGCATTGAAACGTGCCGGTGCAACTGTGATGGCGACAACCCCACCGGCAAAACGCCAAGAGTTAGTGACTTGGTTTTTAGAGAGATTTGGTGAATCAGGTTTGACTCTTGAGCCAATCGCGTTGAATCAAATAATTGATTGGCTTGGCGAAGATCAGGCTAGGTTGCCTGGGTTGATCGACGTGTTGGTCTCGACATATGGCACATCGCGCAAACTTTCGAGCGATGACGTCGCCGCATTTTTGGGTGATGCTGGCAGCGTCAAACCATGGGATTTAACCGACGCAATCGACGCTGGTGATTCAGCGAAAGCCATTGATATGTTGCATCGCATGACACGCAGTGGTGAATATCATCCGCTGCAAGTGATGGCGCTATTGCACACGCATTTTTCGAAATTGATGCGACTTGACGGTCCAGAGTTGCACAGCGCAAACGATGTTTTGACTTTGATCGGCGGCAAAAGCGAATTTCAGGGCAAGAAATATCTCAGTCAATATCGTCGAATTGGCGGCTCTGGTGTTAGCCAGGCGATTCAATTGCTGGCGCGTGCCGACATTGATTTGCGCGGTGGCAAAGACCTCGGCGAAGAACTAACGATGGAAATCTTGGTGGCGAGGTTGTGTCGAATGGGGGCGTCAACCAGAACTAATCGGCCGAGTAACTCGGCAAGAACTACTTCGCCGAAGCGGCGTTGAGTTTGCGCATCAAGCGGCTCTTGCGACGAGCAGCTTGTTTTGGATGAATCGTGCGCTTTGCGGCAGCTTTGTCAAGGCGCTTGACGGCAAGGCGAAGGGCTTCTTGATTTTCTGGTGTGCCTGCTGTCTCAAGAGCATTTTTTACTCGTGAGCGAAGTTCGCTGCGAACGGCTTTATTGCGAGC
>RFMT01000359.1 GCA_009927565.1 Acidimicrobiia bacterium | reverse complement strand
TCTGCGTCATTAGATATCTCTCCTTTCTCGCAATAATCAATACAAAATCACCATCAAATAGCCGTTTTGGCGAACCAAAACGACACCCGATAGAGAACAAAAGGCGTGGGCCTAAACCCACGCCTTCGGTTCGTAGAACTTTAAAGGTCATAACAAGTATAGGGGTTTTAGTAAAGTTTTCGTGAGGCGCTATTAAACGCGCTATGAGGTGAGGCCCTGTGATTTTGCGTATGTCAACTATATTTTTGCGGACATTACGCGATGATCCTGTCGATGCCGAAGTACCAAGTCATCGCCTCTTAGTTCGCGCCGGATACATTCGTCGCGCAGCACCAGGCGGCTACACATGGTTACCACTTGGTTTGCGAACTCTAAATCGCGTCGAAACGATTATTCGTGAAGAAATGGATGCAATCGGCGCCCAAGAAGTGCACTTTCCGGCAATGTTGCCTCGCGAGCCTTATGAGACGACAGGTCGTTGGACAGATTACGGTCCGAATTTGTTTCGTTTGCAAGATCGTCGCGGTGTCGATTATCTGCTCGGCCCGACACACGAAGAAATGTTCACGCTTCTGGTCAAAGATCTCTACAGCAGTTACAAAGATTTACCGCTCTGGCTTTATCAGATTCAAACAAAGTTTCGCGACGAGGCTCGCCCACGTGCAGGTTTATTGCGCGGTCGCGAATTTTTGATGAAAGATTCGTACAGCTTCGACATTGATCAAGATGGTTTGCAACGCAGTTACGACGCACATCGCGCTGCATACTTGCGAACATTTGATCGACTTGGTTTGCCATACGCGGTCGTCTCGGCGATGTCGGGAGCGATGGGTGGCTCAGCGTCTGAAGAGTTTTTGTTTCCGTGCGAGTCGGGCGAAGACACTTTCGTCAGTTGCACGAAGTGCGACTATGCAGCCAACACCGAAGCCGTTCGCGTCGGCGAACCGGCAAAGATCGACTTTTCAGGTTTCGCCGCCGCAGTCGTGCACGACACACCAGCCACGCCGACAATTGCGACATTGGTCGACCTGTTCAACACTCGTGCCGATCTCAAGCGCGGCGACCGACCGTGGCATGCTGGCGACACTCTCAAAAATGTCGTCGTGAATTTGCGTCATCCTGATGGTCGTATCGAGCCGCTCGCAGTTGGTGTGCCGGGTGATCGCGATGTTGACCTAAAGCGTCTCGAAGCACAAGTTGCACCTGCCGAAATCGTCGACTTCACCGAAGAAGACTTTGCCAAGAACAAGAATCTCGTCAAGGGTTACATTGGGCCGACCGCGCTCGGCGAAAAGAATGCAAGTGGCGTCAGATATCTGCTCGATCGCAGCATTGCCATCGGCAGCGCGTGGATAACCGGCGCCAACGCGCCGGGTAGACACGTTGCCGGCCTCGTGTATGGCCGAGATTTTTCATGTGACGGCATTGTCGACGCTGCCGATGTGCGCGACGGTGACCCATGCCCGAAATGCAATTCGAAACTTCACATTCGTCGCGGCATCGAAATTGGTCACGTGTTTCAACTTGGTCGCAAATATGCCGAAGCGCTCGGGCTCACTGTGCTCGATCAAAATGGCAAGACTCAAGTCGTCACAATGGGTAGTTATGGCATCGGTGTCTCACGCGCAGTCGCCGCGATCGCCGAAGCAAATCACGACGAACTCGGTCTCAAGTGGCCAACCGCTGTTTCGCCAGCCGATGTGCACATCGTTATTGCCGGCAAACCAGGCGACGAGACCGCTGGCGCTGGCACTCAACTTGCCGAAGATCTCAGCGCCAAACAGATGACCGTCATCCTTGACGATCGCAAAGGCGTTTCTCCCGGTGTGCGATTCAAAGACGCCGAGCTCATCGGCACACCACGCATCATCATCGCTGGTCGTGGCGTCGCAACTGGTGTTGTCGAGGTTCGCAATCGTCGCGCCGGCACTGCAAGCGAGATTGCACTCGCCGATGTTGCCGAGTATGTGGCCAAAATGCCCGCAACTTAAGAGACCCAACTACAAATGCCAACCAGACTCTCGCCCGCACTAAAAAATTATGACTGGGGCGACATCATCGCTCTTCCAGACTTCACGGGTCAACCCCGAGATGCAAAACCTTGGGCAGAACTTTGGTTCGGCACGCATCCCGACGGTCAAGCAACAGTGCAAACCGGCAACGGCACTAGTCAACTTTCTGAGGTCGTCGGTGAACTTTCGTTTTTAGTCAAACTCATCGCAGTTGCCAAACCGCTTTCGATTCAGACTCATCCGACAATTGCCCAGGCTCAGGCTGGTTTTGCTCGCGAAAATAATCTTGGCGTCGATCGTGCTGCATTCAATCGTGTTTATCGCGACACAAATTCAAAGCCCGAGTTGCTTTGTGCACTTAGCGACTTCGAAATGCTTTGTGGTTTTGCGCCTATCGAGCAGTCGCTCGCACTTGCCGAAAAAAATAACTGGTTCGAACTCGCACGACACTTAAAATTGACTGGTTTGGCAAATACAGTCCGCTGGGCACTCGAAGAAAAAAATCATAAAACGCCCACAAACCTGCCAAACCACCTGCGAATCGTCGGCGAGTTATATGCCAACACGGGCGGTGTCTATGTCGCATTATTGATGAATCACATCACGCTCAAGGCGGGCCAGGCAATGTTTCTCGAGCCCGGCAACGTGCATTCATATTTAAATGGTCTCGCCGTCGAAGTCATGTCGAGCAGTGACAATGTCATGCGCGCCGCATTCACAACCAAACACGTCGACCTGCAAGAGTTTTTCGCAACTGCAAAAATCGAGTCGCATCTTCCACAACAAGTCACACAACGCGATTCATCAACACACACAGTTGAATACGAGATTCAAAACGCACCATTTAGCGTGCAAAAGATCACTGTGAATAGCGCCATGACTATTCAGGCAAATAACAAGGTAGAACTATATTTATGCGTGCAAGGTCACTCGGGTTCTTTGCATCAAGGTCAAGCCTGCATTTTGCGCCAGCACGAAGTGTTGCAACTCGAAAAAGACTCAGTCGTGTTTCGCGTTTGGGGCAATTAGTTTCTTCGTCAAAATATTCGCATGCTAAATAACATTTCTCGCGTTCGTCGCTTCGCACTTCTCGCGGTTGCCGTTTGTCTCACTGTCGCCGCCGGCATCTCGACACCTTTCACACCTAACACTGGCCCGTCGCTTTTGATTCTTGGTGACAGCATCACTTGGGGCACAGAATATTTCGCCAAGTCACAAAAACTTATTGCCGAAGACGGGCAATGGACAAACGTCGTCATCGACGGTCAATATTCGCGCCGAGTTGCGTTTCCGACGCCAAATGCATCCACCAAATATTCGGGTGTCAAGACTTTCAAAAAACTCAGCGACGGCGGCCTTCATGCTGATGCTGTGATCGTTGCGCTCGGTAGCAACGATGTCGCACTCGAAACCAAAGAGGCTGTTTATGAGTTAATTATTCGCGATCTGATGACGACCATCGGCGACGTACCAGTCACTTGGTTGACTGTCAATCGTCGCGACACGCCAGAAATCGCCAAGCGAAGCATTTTGTTCAATCAAGTGCTTGCACGTCTTGCGCCTGAGTTTCCGAATTTGGTGATCGAAGATTGGTATTCAACTATTGCCAAGCGCTCAAAATGGATGGCGTGGGACAAAGTGCATCTCACACCCGCGGGCTATCAGGCTCGCGCCAAACTGCATCAACGTCTTGCGCGCGAACTTTACGACCGCCACATCATCGCCACAACGCCGACAACAACTACAACAGTGCCGCCGACAACTCTGCCGCC
>RFMT01000355.1 GCA_009927565.1 Acidimicrobiia bacterium | reverse complement strand
GCGACCTTTGGCGAATGCATCGGCTGCGGCGTCGAGAACTTCTTTCGGCAACAACAGGCCGTTGTTTAGATAAGGCGAGAGCAGCGAGTGCGCGAGGTGCCAGTTTGACGCGAGCATTGCGTCTTCGTGCTCGCCGAAAGTCGGCAAAATTTCGTCGACGAAATATTTGAGACGGGCGAGTGCGTCTTTGCGTGTGGTTGCCCAGAGACCGTCAGGTTTTTTGCCCCACAGATTTTTCGGCAAATCAGCGAGAACTTGTTGATCGATTTCATCGAGTGTGTGAAGTTTTGGTGTTGGCCAGCGGTCGTGGCCAGTTTTGGGTGGTGGCTCGCGGTTCTCGTCGTCGAAATTAAATTTGCCGCCGATTGGCTCGTCGCCGTTTTTCGGATCCATTAAATAGCCGAAGCGTTTGCGCTGCCAGCGATAGAAGTCTTCGAGTTTGAGTGATTTTTTGCCGGCGACGAAAGCGGCGAACTCGTCGGGGTGACAAAGAAATTGATTCGATTTAACAACTTGCACGCCGAGCGCGGCGACGAGTTGGCGCGCTATATAACTGTTGGGCTCAGATACATATATATGTGTCGGTGTAAATTCGGCGATGTGGGCTTCGACGCCCGCGCGCATTGTGGCTGCACGGCGATAGTCGACCTCGAAGCCCGCTTGTTGCAGTTCGATCGCAAAGCGACGCATTGATGTGATTAGAAAGTGCGCGCGTTGAACGTGCCACGGCCGTGACGCGATTTTGCCGGCTGATTCGACGATCAAATGCGATGCGTTTCGGGTTTGCCGTTGCGAGTGCACCGATGTTGCGATTGAGTTGGTCGCCAAAGACCCAAACTGTTGCCAACGCTTTTTGCATCAGACCCTAAATGTAGTCTTTGGCTATGGAAAGTAGGTCGGTTGTGGTCGATGTTGCGAGTGTTGCAACGGGTGCTGACGATGTCGCGAGCGTTGCGTTGCGCGACGTCGAGTTTTGTGTGCTCGACCTTGAGACGACCGGTGGGTCGAGTGAGTTCGAAGCGATTACCGAAATCGGCGCGGTCAAATATCGCGGGGGTGAAGAGATTGGTCGGTTCGCGACGCTTGTAAACCCGCTGCGCGCAATTCCTCCTTTTATAACTGTGTTGACTGGCATCACCGACACGATGGTGGCGAACGCGCCGACGATTGAT
>RFMT01000344.1 GCA_009927565.1 Acidimicrobiia bacterium | reverse complement strand
CCGCCCCGCGATTATTTAGCCGGGCCCCACGGCTGTCGACTAATTAGTAATTAGTCGGAGTTTTTGTCGGCCCACTTTTTGTAGAACTTGCGAAAGGTTTTAAGTTCGCGCATGAATGCGTCGCGATGTTTGCCGAAATCGGGGTCGAGCGTGAGTAACGAGAGCAACTCGTCGCCCTTGTCGATGAGCGTGCGACCGCTGGTAATTAGCCAGTCTGAAACATTGCCGTGGGCGACACCGTCGTTGCCTTCGATTTCGGCCATGTCGCGACGGTGTTGATCAACTTCGCGCTCAAGAGCAGCGATTTCGCCCTGCAAGGTGCGCGGTTTGTTGAATGCCATCACCCGAGAGTAGTTGACCTGTGTCGCAAACTTTGGCACACATATTCGGAGATGAGAAACCAAAGCAGGGGATTAATGGTCGGCGAACGACGAATTCGGCGAGATGTCTATATAGCGAATTCGCTATATACTAAGTTCATGAGAGCAAGCCAAGTTTTACGCAATGCGCGAACCAAATCAGGTATGTCGCAACTTGAGGTTGCGCGCCGATCGGGTATCGCACAGTCTGTGATTAGCGACTACGAACGAGGCAAGCGTGAGCCCGGGGCAGATACCTACCTACAGCTGCTTGAGATTCTCGGGTTCACAATTGAGCTGCGTGTGCGACGACGAACCAAGACGCCAACCTTGCCCGACAGCAAACTTGCACGACTTATATTGCGACACCGCAAAGAAATAATCGCTCTGGCGCGGCAGCATGGGGCACGCAATGTTCGAGTTTTTGGAAGCGTTGCAACTGGTAAAACAAAAAAGCGAAGCGACATCGATTTTTTAGTCGACTTAGACCCAGGCGTCGGCCTGTTAGAAATGATCGGTCTTGAACTGAAACTCAAAGATTTGCTGGGTGTCAAAGTTGATCTTGGCTCGGCACGCCTATTGAAGCCAAATTTGCGTGACGAAGTTTTCGCTCATGCAGTTGCACTTTGAGGCGTGCCAACACTCAATGGCTGACTGACGTTTTAAATGCGATCACTGCCATTGAGCGACACTTAAAACGCGGACCACTGTCTGATCCGTTGATTTTTGACGCCATACGAGTGCGGTTAATTGAAATTGGTGAAGCCGTGAGTCACGTTGACCAGAGGTTGTTAAATCAAGAGCCGAAAATCGATTGGCGGGCGATTAAAGACATGCGAAATCATCTCGCACATAATTATTTTGGAACCGATGAATTGATCGTCGCCGACGTGATTAACTACGGGTTGGAAGCCTTAGCGATAGCGGTTCATCGGATACTGGGTGGCAAAAGCATCAAGTAGCGTGTAACTGGTTATGGCGCGAGAAAAAATTTATACACGGGCTGGTGACGACGGCACAACTGGCCTTTTGTATGGCGGTCGGGTCGGTAAAGATTCGGCGCTACCGCGTGCGTATGGCGCCGTCGACGAAGCGCAAGCAATTTTAGGATTAGTGCGCGCCGAGGCAGGCAAGGGCACCGAACTCGACGATCTTTTGGTGCACATCATGCGTGACCTGTGGGTGTTGATGGCCGAACTTGCGACGCTGCCAGAGAATCGCCACAAACTTGTCGACGGAAAGTCGCGCGTGACTGCCGAGATGGTGACAAAACTCGAACAACTTATAGATGGCCTCGACGAAAAGTTCACCCCGCCAACAGAATTTGTCGTGCCAGGAGAAAACAAGATTGCCGCTTTGCTCGATGTTGGTCGCACGGTTGCGCGTCGCGCCGAGCGACATTCGCTTGCTGCAGCACCATCACCATCGCAAGCCTGCCCATATCTAAATCGTCTTTCAGATTTATTGTGGACAATTGCGCGTTGGCAAGAAGGCAAATCGCTGCCAGTGAAAAGCATCGACTGAGTTTCGAAATCGAGCATTTATAAAGGAGAACAAAGTGAAAACAAATCAGATCACATTTAAAGTTGCAAAGATTGCTGACTCGACAGCCAAGGCGATTGGCATCGCAGTCGCGAGCGACTCTGCGCCGGCAAAAGAAGTTGGCATGACTCGCGAACAACTTTCAGACCTGGGCTTTGACGGCAAACTCGGTCAGACACTGGTGTTGCCGAACAGCAAAAAGCAATTGACGATTGTTGTCGGCATTGGTGAAGCAGCGAAAGCGAATGCAGATGCGATGCGCAACGCAGCGGCGGCACTCGCCCGTGCGAGCGCAAAGGTCGTGAGCCTTTCGACATCATTGGCAACCGCTGGTCGTGGTGATCGCGCGACGATTGCTCAGGCAGTAACTGAAGGTTTGATTTTGGCGACACATCGCTATGACGCATTGAAGAGCGACAAGAAGGCAACTTCAAAACTGAAATCGGTGACGCTTGTTGCGCCCGGCGCGACGAACCCCGCAGTAACAAACGGATCAAAGCGCGGCGAGATAATTGCCGATGCAGTTTGCTTGGCTCGCGACTTGGCGAACATGCCACCCGCGCACTTGACCGCAAAAATGATCGCCGAGCGTGCGCAAAAGATTGGTGCAGAAACTGGCGTCAAAGTTGAAGTGTTCAACAAAGATCAACTTTTGGCAATGGGTTGCGGCGGAATGATCGGCGTGAACCGTGGCAGCGTGAACCCGCCGCGCATGGTGAAAATTTCATATCGTCCGAGCGGTGCGCGTTCAGCGGCAAAGAAATCCGCGTCGAAGAATGCAGCGAAGTCGAAGTTGCCGCACCTTATTTTGGTAGGCAAAGGCGTGATGTACGACTCAGGTGGCATCAGTTTGAAGCCTTCAGACCCAAGTCACGCGATGATGAAAGCAGACATGACCGGCGCGGCCGCAGTGTTGGCGACGATGAGCACGCTCAACGCGTTGGGCTGCAAAAATCAAGTGACTGCATACATGATGTGCACCGACAACTTGCCATCGGGAAGCGCGATGGCGATGGGTGACGTGTTGACGATGCGCAACGGCAAGACGGTTGAGATTCACAACACGGATGCTGAGGGTCGTTTGGTTTTGGCTGATGGTTTGTCATTGGCCGCCGAGCAAAAACCAGATGCGATTGTCGACATCGCGACACTCACTGGCGCGTGTGCGCGCGCACTTGGGCCACACATGTCGGGTGTGATGGGCAACAATCAACGATTCGTGGACCAAGTTTTGTCGGCAGCAAATGCAACCGACGAACAAGCCTGGCAATTGCCACTCGAGCGTAAATATCGCACGCTGATCGACTCGTATATTGCTGACATGAAAAATGTTGGCGGACCAGATGCTGGTGCGATTACGGCTGCGTTGTTTTTAGATGAGTTCACTTCGGGTTTACCGTGGGCACACATCGACATTGCCGGACCAATGTGGGCTGATGGTGATGCAGGTTGGTTGCAACGCGGTGCGACTGCATACGGAACGCGGTTGCTTGTCAACCTCGCCGAAAGTTTCAAGCGCCGCTGAAGCAGTGTTAGACTCGGGTTTTTAGACTCGATACCAAAATAGGGGGTTCTAAATGCGACGCAGACTTGCAGTAATCGGCGCGGCGGTATTAGGTGTAGCGACGCTCAGTTTGGCGAGCGTGGTGAATGCGGTTGTGGTTGATCCATCCACAAAAGCGTGTCTCGATAAGACGATTGGCGTAAAGGCCGCCAACAATATTATTGCTGCAAAGAAATTGACTGCAGTGCAAAATAAACAGGTTGCCAAGTGCAAGAGTTCTTCGGCGGGTGCGGGTGGTTCTGCAAGTGCGCCTGCCGGCTCGACAACGAGTACGAGTAGCGACATGGTTTCGCTGAACTATGGGTTGTTGTCGTATAAGACTTCACAACGCGACGGATTGGGCAATATTTCTGACCCAGCATTGCTGCAGGTTGGCTCGACCCTGCGAATGTTTTTCAAAAACGGAAACGAACCGCAGATTCCGCTTGCGGGTTTTGACAACAAGATTCACTCATATATATCGACTGATAATGGGGTCACTTGGACACTCGAATCAGGCGTGCGAGTTGACGTCGGCTCGCCGATCACCGTGCGGGCTGCCGAAGCAGGCGGTTATGAGGCGTGGGCTTGGTCGGGCCCTGGTTCGGGTGGCGAGGTTATGTCGCGCTATTCATCGAGCGACGGCAAAGACTTCGCCAAGGGTTCGGGCAGTGCGGTCAGTGTTGCTGCGTGTAAGAGCGCCGATGGTGTCGCGGCAAGTTTGCTTGGTGACCCACAAGTTGTAAAAGTCGCGTCAGGATATTTGGCATATTCGCACGACATGGCAGCCAATGCCAAGCCACCATTTAAGCGGCACGCGTGTGCCATGACATCTCCAGATGGTGTGACCTGGTCGCTCGACGTCGCACAAACGTTTGCTCCGCAGAACGATGTGCAGACGAACCCAGAGACTTATCGCAATGCGGCTGGCGTGATTGAACAGATTTTTCCGATTGACAAAATTTCGGGTTCGGCGAGCATTCAATCGGGCATGCAGATTCGCACATCAACCAACGACGGTGCGACATGGTCAGCGTTGAACGAGTTGAGTTTTTTCGCCGGAGACCCTGAGCGGCTCGATCTTTCGAATGGCGACTCGTTGTTGGCCTTCGGCAACTTCGATCACCGCCAGGGCGGCTTGCTCGCTGTGAGCAAAAAGATTTCGACCGGTTATAAGGCGAGTCGCAGTTCGACCATGGAAAAAATCGTTTGGACAATTAGTGGCGCAACAAAAGCGAACGTAGTGATTAAAAACTTGTGCCTTGATAAAGATTTGACAAGCAGCACTAGTTTCACAACCAGTGGCTCAAATGTCGTTGCGACATTTAGCGACCCGGCAGGTCGAGGCAACGGTTGTGTCTACGCCCTGATCGGCCCTGAAAAAGCAATCAAATAAAGTCGAGCGCGCTACGGCGCGGTGGTGGTTGACGG
>RFMT01000197.1 GCA_009927565.1 Acidimicrobiia bacterium | reverse complement strand
ATGTTGCGTAATACCGCCAGCCTCGCCAGCAACAACGTTTGCGTTTCGAATTTTGTCGAGCAACGTCGTCTTACCGTGGTCAACGTGACCCATGATCGTGATGATCGGTGGTCGAGTTGCTTGCAACTCTGGTGTGTCGTCGTCAGAGTCATCGAACATCGCTTGCAACTCGAGCTCTTCTTGTTGACCCGGGTCAACAAGCAAAATCTCTGCACCAATTTCGAGAGCGAACAACTCCATTTGTTCGTCAACAAGGTCATCGTCGCCGTAACCATTTCACCGTGCTCAAGCAAGAAGCGAACAACGTCAGCCGGCGTGCGATTTAATTTCGGCGCAAACTCTTGCGACGAGCAACCACGTTCGATTACGACAATGCCCTCTGGTGGTGGTGTCGCACTCGGCGTGTATGTTGTCGGCGCTTGTGGTAATTGCTCGTCAAATTCGCGACGACGCTCACCACGAGTTTTTTTGCGAGGCCCGCGACGCTGACCGCCACCTGGTCCACGACCGCCACCCGGACGACCTCCAGGACCCGACGGACTGCTGCGACCAAGTGCTGTACCACGACCGCCTGTCGGCGCACCCGGACGCCCTGCACCTGGGCCACGACCCGGCGCACCACGATCTGGAGAAGTACGACCACCCGAACCAGCAGGACCACGACCAAGTTGCGACGCCGGAATTCGACCCGTGCGTGCATTAGTCGAACTTGAGCCAGTGCGTTGCGGCGGCCGATTAAACGGTGGTCGCGTCACGCCACCTTCTGGTCGGCGTGCAACCGGCGGTGGCGGAATTGGTCGCGATGAACCCGGCGGTGGCGGAATTGGTCGCGAACCCGGCGTCGCCGGTCGCGCACCCGGAGGTGTCGGTTGTTGTGGTGGTCGCGTTGGTTGCTGTGTCGGCGCACTTGCGGCTGGCGCTTGCGGTTGTGTTGCTGGTCGTACTGGTTGTGGTTGCAACGGCTGAATCGGTCGAGCAGGTGCAGGTCGAATTGCTGGCGCAGCGTTTGTAACAATGCCTGGTCTGTTTGGTTGAGCGGATGAAACTACGCGACCCGCACCACCATCGCTCTCGCGCGGCGCCAAGTCATCGCCTTGCGAACCCGAAGTCGCCGATGTTGCCGCTGTTGTCGCAGTATCAACTTCATCAGTCGCAGCGTCAACTGTTTCTGCGTCGTCTTCTGAGCCGACTTTTTTCGCGGCAGCCTTCTTGGCGCCAGCAACTTTCTTAGCGCCTGCAACTTTTTTCGCGCCAGCAACTTTTTTGGCACCAGCAACTTTTTTCGCGGCGGTCTTTTTAGCAGGCTTGTCAGAAACTTCTTCCGGCTGCGCATCGCGAATAAGACCTTCACGCTCGGCGCGCGCGCGAATGCGGTCGGCCTGCGCGTCGATAACTGTCGACGATGGACCCTTTACGCCAATGCCAAGTTTTCCGCTGAGGTCAATGACCTCGGCGTTGGTCATTCCGAGTTCTTTGGCGATCTCGTGAACGCGTTTGGCTTTTGGCAAAGTGTTTAGCCTCTCGAATCTTCTGCAGCGCCACCTGATTGAGCAGCAACTTGTTCTTGACTGAGAATCGAACCGTCAGCCGCATGCCATTCCATCGCACCGGTTTCGAGGTTCGTCTTCCATTCGCCTTCTGCGTACATCGTTTCAGTTGTTGCAGCTTCAGCAGGTCGACGCACGACGGCGTTGCCTTCAGCGGCAGCCTCTGACTCGCTCTTAATGTCGATGCGCACGCCGGTTAGACGAGCAGCAAGAGTTGCGTTCACGCCCATCTTGCCAATTGCCAACGACAGCTGAAAGTCAGGCACGATTACATCGGCTTGTGTTTCGTCTGGGCTCAGTCGAACTTCACTGACCTTTGCTGGCGACATCGCTTTGGCGATGAAGTCGCGCTTGTCTTCACTGAACGGAATAATGTCAACTTTTTCGCCGCGCAATTCGTTTACGACCATGCGCACTCGACCACCGCGAGCACCTACACAAGCACCAACAGGGTCAATCGCTTTATCA
>RFMT01000054.1 GCA_009927565.1 Acidimicrobiia bacterium | reverse complement strand
ACTTTCATAGACACACCGGGTCACGCGGCATTCACCAAGATGCGTGCACGTGGTGCTGGTGTAACTGACATTGTTGTACTCGTTGTTGCGGCTGATGACGGCGTGATGCCACAGACGATTGAAGCGATTAATCATGCACGTGTTGCCGGAGTGCCAATTGTCGTCGCGTTGAACAAGATCGACAAACAAAATGCCGACGTGCAACGCGTGTTGGCTGGTTTGGCTGAGCAGCAGTTGACACCCGAAGCCTGGGGTGGCGACACGATTGTTGTCGAGATGTCGGCACAGAGCGGCCTTGGTATCGACGATTTGCTCGACCAATTGAACGTTGTTGCCGAACTTGAAGAACTCAAAGCAAACCCGACAGGTCGTGCCAAAGGTGTTGTGCTTGAGGCGCAACTCGATGTTGGTCGCGGACCAGTGGCCACAATTTTGGTCGACAAGGGCACACTTAAAGTTGGCGACCCAATCGTTGCTGGTGCGGCGTGGGGCAAAGTGCGGGCTCTTATCAACGATCGTGGTGAGCAAGTAAAAGAAGTTGGACCTTCGGCGCCAGTGCAAGTTTTGGGTTTGTCGGCTGTGCCGGGTGCAGGCGAAGAGTTCAGAGCAGCGCCCGATGAGCGCACCGCTCGAACAGTAGCCGGTGCTCGCGAACAACGTTTCAGGGCGATGAATCAGCGCGGTGACGCACGAGTTCAGCGCGGTGTGAAACTTGAAGACATTTTCACTCAGATTCAAGCCGGAGAAGTTGCGACTTTGAACGTAATTGTCAAGGCTGATGTGCACGGTTCGCTTGAAGCAGTCACCGAGAGTTTGCGCAAACTCGAGCGCGACGACGTGCGCGCGGCGTTTGTGCATCGAGGCGTTGGCACGATTACCGAGAACGACATTTCGTTGGCCGCAGCGACAAATGCAACATTGATCGGCTTCAACGTGCGACCAGATCGCAAGATTCGTGAACTTGCCGAAAAAGAAGGTGTCGAAATTCGCACCTACGAAATTATTTACAAACTTCTCGAAGATATCGAGAAGGCGATGAAGGGCATGCTCGCCCCAGAATTCGTCGAGGTTGTCACCGGCGAAGCCGAAGTGCGCGAAATCTTCAAGGCACCAAAGGTTGGTGCAGTTGCTGGTTGCTCGGTTGTATCTGGTGTGATCACTCGCGGTTCGCGAGTGCGATTCTTGCGCGACGGCACAATTATTTGGAAGGGCAACATCAACACGTTGCGCCGTTTCAAAGACGACGTCAAAGAAGTTCGCGAAGGTTTTGAGTGCGGTATCAGCCTTACC
>RFMT01000035.1 GCA_009927565.1 Acidimicrobiia bacterium | reverse complement strand
CATGAAGAACTCTCGAAAAGAATTCCTGAACAAGGGCCGGCAACAATCGTGCACGGTGACTATCGACTCGACAACTGCATCGTTAGTTCGAGCGGCGAAATTCAAGCAGTGCTCGATTGGGAGATCTGCACACTCGGTGATCCACTTGCCGATCTCGGCCTGCTCACTGTTTATTGGACTGGCCCGAACGACGAAGCATCACCATGGATGTCGCAATACACAACTGTCAAAGGCTTTTTGAATCGCAACGACCTGATCGCTCGCTACGCAAAAACGACAGGTCGCGATGTGACAAATATCGAGTTCTACCGTGCGTTCGCATATTGGAAACTCGCCTGCATCGTCGAAGGTGTTTACGCGCGCTATCTCGGTGGTGCGCTCGGCGAAAAGAACGCCGCTGACCTCGAACCATTCAAGTTGCAAACCGAGGCGGCTGCCAACAGTGCCGAGCAAGCGCTTTCGCGTCTAAACTGATTTTACTCGATGAATAAGCCATACAAAATTATTGGCACTCTGCCGCAGATCAAAGACCCCCTCTTGGTCGTGATGATGACAGGCTGGATTGACACCAGTTCGGCTGCGGCTGCCGCTGTCGACCTTGTCGCCAAAGAAACAAGCGCCATCAAGATCATCGATTTCGATATCGACACATTTGTCGACTTTCGCGCACGCCGCCCGATCATGGAACTTCGTGAGGGCGTCAATACAAAACTCGTTTGGTCAACACCAGAGATCGCGCTCGGACGCGACATCAATAACAAAGATATTTTGTTGCTCACCGGCCCAGAGCCAGACACACACTGGAACTTGTTCGCCGAAACGATCGCCGACATCAGCGTGCAGTTCGGCGTGCGACGAATGATCGGCATTGGCGCATATCCGTTCGCGACACCACATACTCGTGCGGTCTACATTTCTTGCACTTCGCCCGACAAAGATTTGGTTTCGAGTCTGCCTTATTTGAAGAGTTCAGTCGACGTACCTGCGGGCATGGCTGCGGCAATCGAACATTCACTTCACGGTCGCAAGATTCAAGCACTCAGTTTGTGGGCTCGAGTGCCTCATTATGTTGCATCGATGCCATACCCAGCCGCTTCGGCTGCTTTGCTCGCGGCACTTTGCGATACCGGCGGCATCTCGCTCGACGTTTCGTCGATGCGTGAACAAGCAAAAACTCAGCGCGAGCGACTTGATCAACTAATCGCCGGTAACAACGAGCACTCACAAATGCTGACCCAACTCGAACAAGCATTTGACGAACAAATCGCCAACGGCACGACTGAAATTAATTTTGGCGCGCCAATACCGAGTGGCGACGAAATCGCCGCCGAATTCGAAAAATATCTACGCGATCACTAATTGTTCGTGCGCGCTATTTATTAGTGCGAGCCAGGCCGTGCAACCAAGACTGCACGTTTGCACCCAACGCATCAACGTCGTAGCCACCTTCTTGCAACACCACTGTCGGCAGACCCAACGCACCAACTAGTGCGCCACATCGGTCGTAGCCCGGTGTCGTCAATGCCAAATCGCTGATTGGGTCAGTAATAAAGGTGTCGAGACCAAGTGAAACAACTAATCATCGACGGACCAAACTTCTTGATGCTTTCGCAAGCTCGTTCGAGCGCCTTCATATACGAATCGTCGTCTGTGCGCGCCGCAAGCGGAACATTAAGCGTCGAACCTCGACCTTTGCCCGAACCAACTTCGTCTTCATAGCCCGTGAAGTAGGGATACGCGCGCGCTGGGTCACCATGCAGCGAGACAAATTGAACATCATCACGTTCGTAAAAAATTTGTTGTGTGCCGTTGCCGTGGTGATAGTCAACATCGAGAACCGTAACTTTTGTGCCAGTTGTGCTCGCAACATGATGGGCTGCGATCGCCGCATTGTTGAAAAAGCAATATCCGCCATATAAGTCGGTAGTCGCGTGATGTCCCGGTGGTCGGCACAAGCCATAGCTATTTTTCGCACCATCTAAGACAATTTTCGTCGCGCTCATCGCAACATCGACCGCGCCACGAGCCGCCTCATAAGTGCCCATAGTCAGAGGTGTTGTTGTCTCAAAGCACCACCATCCCAATTTGCCGTTGACTGACTCAGGCTCAACTCGGTCGCCCATGTTTTTGCGCAAGTTCGACTTGAAGAACATGTCCGGCACAACTTCGCGTGACTCTTTGACATCGCGCTGATAATCGGCCCATGCAGTCGACAAAAACTTCAATAAACCTGGGTTGTGAATTTTGGTAATCGGCTCGGTACCCCACTCAGTTGGCGATACAAAATCAAATGCGTTGTCAGCCGCCAAGGTCTCGCGAATCTTCTCGGCACGGCCCGTGTGCTCAAACGGTGAATGCGCCGAAGATCTCTCAATTTCAACTTCTGGGTTGTGTAACAAGTGCGCCGGTGAATAAACAACTTTCACAAAACCCCTTTTCTTCTTGGATTATCTC
>RFMT01000259.1 GCA_009927565.1 Acidimicrobiia bacterium | reverse complement strand
AGCAGAAGAAAGAGAGAAAAGACCTACGAGTGTAAGCAAAATGGACGCACCGAAAAAGCCGTCGCTGACAAGCGCTGAATCGCTGTCACGTCCCATAACCCAAAGCGAAAAACTGAGCGCGGCAATGACCAGATAGATCAAACCCGGAATTCGTCGTCGGCTGTTGTCAGGAAACTTATACGGGCCAACAAATGCAGAGACATTTAGATCGCTCGGCAATTCGTCACGGATCTCATTTGGCGAATCAGACATAGACAACTACTTTCACGAATTTTTTATCCAGGCTTTTCGAATTCGATCAGCGCTGACATCAAGCGCCTCAGGCAAGATTTTTGTGTTGGCAGTAGCAACCATGAAATTCGTGTCCCCACCCCATCGACCAACGATATGAACATGCAAGTGTTGCGCAATGCTGCCACCCGCGGCAGCGCCAAGGTTGATGCCAACGTTCATCGCTTCGGGCTTGTACACCGCCTTCAAGACTTTCACTCCAGTCGTTACTGTTTCCCAAAGTTCTGAAGTTTCGTCGTGAGTTAAGTCTTCAAGCTCGGCAACCTCACGATAAGGCACAACCAACAGATGACCCGAGGTGTATGGAAATGCGTTCATTAGCGCAAAAACTTTTTCTCCGCGATGCACGATGTAGCACTGCTCATCGGACATGCCGCTGTTTAGTATCTGGGTAAAAACAGATTTCTCCGCCTTCTTTTGAGCACCTTGTCCGTGAACGACATAGTCGGCTCGCCAACCATTCCAAATTCGCTCTAACACGATTGACCAATCAATTGACTAAGCGACACTTTGTGTTTCGCCCACGTCTGCTGAAAGTTGTCGAATGAATTCAGTCAATGCCACGTCACGACGCACATCGCCACCACGGGGATTGACGCCGACTGTCGAATTTGCCACATCGTCATCTCCGACAACTAATACATACGGAATTCGTTCGAGCTTTGATGCACGAATTCGCTTGCCAAGTTGCTCATCAGCGACAAGTTGATCGACTCGATAGCCCTGTTCAAATAATTGTTTGACAACCTTGGCTGCATATTCTTCGTGAGCCGAGGCGACGGCAAGCACACGCACTTGAACTGGCGCAAGCCAAGTCGGAAACGCTCCGCCGTAATGTTCGAGAAGCACGCCAAAGAACCGCTCTATCGAACCAAACAACGCGCGATGCAACATAATCGGACGCTTTCGCGCATTATCTGTTGCTATGTACTCAAGGCCAAAGCGTTCTGGAAGGTTGAAGTCGCACTGAATAGTGCTCAATTGCCACTTTCTGCCGATCGCGTCTCGAACATCGATGTCGATCTTGGGTCCATAGAAAGCAGCATCACCCGGAGCCACAGTGAATTGCAACCCGTGGCGATTTAACGCCTCACGCAATGCGTCGGTTGCCTTTTGCCAAATTTCGTCAGAACCAACAGATTTGTCCGCATTGCGTGTACTGAGTTTGAAGTCAAAATCATTGAATCCGAAGCGACGTAACACGCTCAACACAAAATCGAGCAACGAAGCAATCTCGTCTGCCATCTGATCTTCGGTACAAAAAATATGGCTGTCGTCTTGGGTGAAACCCCTAATTCGCAAAAGGCCATGCAGAGTTCCGGCGCGTTCGTAGCGATATACGGTGCCCAACTCGAACAATCGCAATGGCAACTCTCGATAACTGCGCTGACGATCGCGGTAGATCAAGCAATGCATCGGACAATTCATCGGCTTTGGATAATAAGTTCCGTTATCCATTTCCATTGGTGGATACATGCCGTCTTTGTAAAACTGCAGATGACCCGATGTCTCGAAGAGATGTGAATTGGCCAAGTGGGGCGTAAAGACAAACTTGTAGCCACCATTTTGATGGCGCTCGCGACTGTAATCTTCCATCAGTTTTCGAACGATTCCACCTTTCGGATGCCACACCGCCAACCCACCACCTAGCTCTTGCGGAAACGAGAGAAGATCCATTTCAACTGCGAGACGACGATGATCTCGCTTTTCAGCCTCTTCAAGTCGATGCAAGTGTTCGGCAAGTGCCGATTTCGACTCCCACGCTGTTCCGTAAATGCGCTGAAGCATCGGACCTTTTTCATTGCCACGCCAATATGCGCCTGCAACTTTCATCAAAGCGAAGTGACCGAGCCGACTCGTTGATGGCACATGAGGTCCGCGACATAAGTCAACGAAACTTTCGCTGTTTCGATAAACACTGACCACGTCTGCGCTACCAGCCTCGAGCGCGTCGACTGAATCA